>JASFMO010000040.1:0-15049 GCA_050117535.1 Gemmatimonadales bacterium
CGATCGAGACGGCCCGGGCGCTCAGCCCGGCGGATACGGCGCGAACGCAGCGGCTAGGGTCCTTCATTCAGTGGCTTCCGGGCCCGCACCGCCAGGTGGTTTTGGCTTCGACCCGGTAAGGCTATTATACCGTCCCGAACTTGAGCCCCAGCCCTAGTTTCCACCAGGAGCCCGGCATGGACAACGTCTATCTGGACAACGCGGCAACCAGCTTTCCCAAGCCTGATACCGTGCACGACACGGTGCGGGACTTCTACGCCCAAAACGGCGTCAATCCCGGTCGCACGGGCTGCGACATGGCGTTGCTGGCCGAGCAGATGATCCACAGCACGCGAAGGCGTCTGTCCGCCTTCTTCAACAAGAGCCTGATCGAGGCCGGCGGGACGAAGGATCCGAACCGACTGGTCTTCACGATGAACGCGACGATGGGCCTGAACCTCGTCATCAACGGCACGATCGCGCCGGGTGACCACGTCGTCACCACGATGGTCGAGCACAACTCCGTCATTCGGCCCGTGAACCACAAGGTGCGGGACGGCGCCGAGGCGACCTTCATCACGCCCGACGCGGCCGGCTACGTCGATCCGGAGGACATCCGAAAAGCCATACGCAAGAACACCAAGCTCGTGATCGTCAATCACGGGTCCAACGTCAGCGGTGTGGTCCAGGACTTGAAGGCGATTGGCGCGATCTGCGCGGAAGAGGGCGTGCCTTTTGCGGTCGATGCCGCCCAAACGGCAGGCGTGCTGCCGATCGACATGGTCGGTTGTCACATCGACTTCCTCTGCTTCACGGGTCACAAGGCTCTGATGGCACCCACCGGCACCGGCGGCCTGTGCGTCGCGGACGACGCCGAAATCGAGAGCAGCCTGTACGGCGGCACGGGCGTGCGGAGCGCCCACCCCTATCAGCTCGAGGAATACCCCTACCGCTTGGAGGCGGGCACACTGAACCTCGCCGGTATTGCGGGTCTGTCCGCCGGTCTCGATTGGCTCGAGCAGACGGGCCTCGACAATATCCACCGCCAAGAGATCGGACTGCTGGACCGTCTGCAAGAGGGCCTATCCCAGATCGAGGGGATTACCCTCTGGGGAACGACGGGCCTGGAGAACCGAGTTGCTACCCTCTCGATGTCGATCGCGAACGTCGATGCCGAGCAGGTCGGTGCGCTGCTGGACGTGGACTACAACGTTCAGACGCGGACGGGATTGCATTGCGCGCCGCTCATCCACGAGCACTACGGTACGGCACCGCGAGGCACGGTCCGATTCTCGATCGGGCCATTCAATACCGAGGAACACATCGATACGGCCGTCGAGGCCGTAGCTCAGATCGCGGCAGACCGCGCGCAGGTCGCGAGCACCTAACGCACCGGAGCGGTGGCGCAAACTGAAGACGAGCCTCCCGGATGCGATCCTTCGCCGCCGACAGCTTCACATCGAGAGGCCGAGATGAGACCGCTCGCAGAACTCGAACCCAGCCTGTGTCGAACTCTGATCGGAGTCGCCTTCGACATCGATGACACGGTCACGCGGGGCGGACGGCTGGAGCTGCCCGCCTTTCAGGCCCTGCATCAACTCGCGGCCGCCGGCCTTCGCCTCATCGCCGTCACGGGACGACCGCTCGGTTGGGCCGACGTCGTCGTGCATCACTGGCCCATCGACGCCGCCGTGGGTGAGAACGGCGCCGGCTGGGTATGGCGCGATGGCAGGACTCCACGCGAGGGGTACTTCGACTCCGAAGAGGTCAGAGACAGCTATGCCGAGCTATTCGAGCGCGTGCGCCGCCGTGTCCAGCGCGAACTACCAAACGTGAAGTTGACCGTCGATCAACGAGCCCGACGGTGCGACCTGGCCTTCGATGTCGGTGAAACGATGCAGCTCGCGGCGGAAGAGATCGACCGACTCGTCGCCATCATCGAGGACGAGGGCGCACGGAGTGCCGTCTCGAGTGTGCACGCGCACGCTCAACCCGGCGATTGGGACAAGGCGAGCGGCATCGAACGGGCGGCGCGCGACGCGCTCGGTATCGACATGGCGAAACAACGGGAGCGCTGGTTGTTCATTGGCGACAGCGGTAACGACGCCGCCGCCTTCGCTTACTTCCCCGTCAGCGTCGGGGTGGGCAACGTACGGCGTAGTCTGTTGCGACTACCGACCCCGCCGCGCTTCGTCACCCGCTTGGACCGGGGCCGCGGTTTCGCCGAGATGGCGCAGTATGTGCTGAGCGCCCGCGGTGACGCCGCCACCCGGAACGCCCCCTAGCGTCGGTCGCGGCTACTGCCCGCTGTACCAGAAGGCCGACTTGCTGCCGTCGAGCGTCTTCCCGGAGAACATGAACCCGCCCTGGCCGTCGCTGGCCACCGTTCCACCCGCGCCGCTGGCGGAGCCATACTGTCTTCCGGCGGCCGCGCGCATAGCCGCCGCCAAGTTGGCGATCGCCATGCCGCCTTCGACGCCCAGGTTGCCCTGCGCGTCGAGCCAGTAGCGGCCGGGATACGTCACGCCGAAGAGCTGCTGCAGCGCCATCTGATCCCGGACGTGGATCTCGCGTCCGTTGATGAATATCCCGGTCCCGCCGCCCGAGATGTCCGCCGGCATAGGACCAGGAAGGTCGAGCTCGGGGAGAATGAAGCCCAGCGTCGGTCCACCCTCGACGCCCCAGGCTCCGCATCTGGCGTCGTACCAGTAGCGGCCATCCATGATCAGCGTGTTATACTGGCGCTCCAGCTGCTGGACACGCTCGCTGGGCAGCTGGGCGCGATTGATAGAGACGGACCTCTCGGTCGCCGCACCCGGCTCCCATACATCATCGCTGGACGGCTGGGCCGCCTGGCCTGCCGAACCCCGAGCGAAGACCAGCGTCTGCGCATAGTCGTAGAGCGGGTTTCCGGCGCCATCGAATGGAAAGAGCTTCAGATAGAGGTAGCCCTGCTCGAGCTGGGCAACGAATCCATACATCTCGGCGCCGGCCGTCGCCGTCCCGCTGATGCCCGGATCCTCGCGGCCACCTTGTAGGGTTGCGACGATCCCGGATCCGACCAACTGACCGCTCACGGATCCCGAGGCGTCCTGCTGCAGGGTGAGCGTCACGGTCTCGCCCTGTCCGCTGATGACATAGGTCCCTGTGTACTCCTGGGCCAGAACGGCGTTCGGCCCGACCAGGAACGCCAGCAGGACGATCACTTCGCTACGTATTCGGATGGACATGCTTGCCCCTCCTTCTTGGCCTACGGAAGATGATGCGGCGTGGCGCCTCATGACAAACTAGCGAGGAGACCGGCTGTCGTCACCGTCACCTGCTTCGCCGGCAGCTCCAAGCTCTCGTCAGCCATCGGGCCGCCGGATCGGCTTGCCACCATCGCTGTGTCCCATCTATTGACAGAAAGTCGACTGTGGCCGATCTTAGACCCCGTTGAGAGTACCAGTGACACCTCGAGGGACCTGGCTCACAAACCGCCGGTCCCTTTTTTGGTGATCACTGGCCTGGCTGCCGACGGAGACGACGACGGCCGTCAGGGAGTGCCCAGCGCGGGGGCGAGGTCCGCGAGAGGAACAGTAGTCGGTAGTTGCGGCACAGCCGGACTCCGACGACATCAGAACAGAGGGAGCACGGCAGATGCGCACTACCGGCAGAGTCAAGTGGTTCAACGACAGCAAGGGCTTCGGCTTCATCACGCCTGAGGACGGACAGAAGGATTGCTTCGTCCACCATACCGCCATCCAGGGCGAGGGTTTCAAGACCCTGGCCGAGGGCGAGCGTGTGGAATTTGACGTCGTTCAGGGCGACAAGGGCCCGGCAGCACAAAACGTGGTCAAGCTGGGCGACTAGAGCCCGATTCTGCTTCAGCGACCGAGAGGGGTCGTCCCGAGTCAAACGGGGCGACCCCTCTCTCTTCCAACCGGCCGTGCCTGCGCGCACCCGATTTTGCCAAACCCTCTTTTCTCGCCCCGAATCGACAAGGCGCCAATCGCAGGCTCTCCGCGCCCCTAGCGGTCCGTCGCGCGTAGGTGCCGATCGAAAAATGCGGCCGCCCGCTTCACGTAGTCGTAGCGGCTGGCTTCCGTCTGTATCGTATGCGGCTCGACGGGGTAAAACATGACCTCGAAGTCCTTCTCCAACTCGATCAACCGCTGAACCAAGCGCGCCGCGTCCTGGAAGTGCACGTTGTCGTCGACGAGGCCGTGGGTGATCAGCAGGTGGTCCTGCAGACCGTCGGCGTAGTAGATCGGGCTAGAGCGACGGTAAGCCTCGGGATCTTCGTGCGGCACCCCGAGCACCCGGCTGGTCCAGCCGTCGCTGTAGTGGGCAAAATCCGTTACAGCGGCGCGCGCGATGCCGGCCGCGAAAGCGCCCGGATAACGGAACTGCGCCATCAACGTCAGGAAGCCACCGTACGAAACCCCGTAGATCCCGATCCGTGTCGAGTCTATTCCCCCCTCGTGCACAAGGTACTCCGCTGCCGCCACGGCGCCGTCGGTATCCTTGATGCCCATGCTCCGCGCGATATCGGTGCGGTAGTCGCGCCCGTACCCGGCGCTGCCCCGGTAGTCGAAGTCGAGCACCGTGTAACCCTGCTGCACCAGGTAGTTGATGAATCCGAGATGCAGGTCGTAGCCGTACACCGAATAACCCCGGTGGGCGAACTGACGGTAGCCGCCGCCGTGGATATGGAGCACCGCCGCGCGCTCCGGGTTGGGCTGCTCGGGCTGGAAGAGCGCCGCCCACAGAGGTCCCCCATCGGGATGCTCGAAGGAAATGATTTCCGGACGCACGAGGGGGTGCTCATAGTAGGCGTCGCTGCCACTGACCGTGATGCGCCGATCGCTGCCGTGAGCGCGGACGCGCCCGACATAGAGGTCGGGTAGTTGTACCGACTCGCTGTAGACGACGGCGAGTCGCTCGCCGTCAGGGGATAGGTGACCGACGCTGCGCCCCGGGCGATCCGTGATGCGTGTCAACTCACCACCGCCGGCCGGCAACACGTAAAGGTGATCGTCGGCCGGATGTTCGCGACTGGCTTGCAGCAACCAGAACGACCGGTCGCGCGCCAGTTCCGCACCGCGCACCTCCCACTCGCCGCTGGTCAGCGGACTGATAGAACCGTTCGGTTCCGCCAGGTAGAGATGACTCCAGCCGCTGCGTTCGGAGGCGAAGACGAAACGGTCGCCCGGTAGCCACTCGAGTAGCGCGGGCTGCAAGTAATTGGCCTGCACGGGCGGTCCCCCGATCCACGCGTCGTCGTGATCGTGCGTGATCACCGACGCGGAGCCGGTCTCGACGTCCAATTCGGCGTACCACAGGTCCTGGTGGTCCTCGCCGATGAACGGCACCACCGCTCGCGTGCCCTCGAGGTTCCAATAGGGACCGTGCGGAACCGTCGCCTGCTCGCCGGCTTCGCTCAACTCGACCCAGATAACGGCGATGGAATCCAACGCGACCCGGGGATCGACCCGAACGATACCCAAGCGGACCCGATCTCGCGGTTCGCCCACCTTCGAGCGGGCCTCGCGCACCCGGCTGTATCCCGACTCGTCAACGTAGTCGACGTATTGGGTCCGAGGCCGGCGGCGGTCCGGCGTGCGCGCCCGGAACGTGATTTGTCGGCCGTCGGGCGTTAGCTGTATGTCGTCGATCTGCGCTGACGCCGCGACGGGAAGCGATTGCGGAAGGTCGGGGGCGCTTCGTTCCAGCGCCGCGCCACGTTCACGCCGATCATCCAGCCGGCGGATGTGTTCGAAGAGCTCGCGTTGCTGGTCGGCGAGCCAATCGGCCGCTTCGGTCTGCGACTCATCCTCACGCGTCACACGGATCGCCAGCACGCTCAGCGCTCCCGATCCTATGTCGTACCGGTATAGCGCTTCTCCCGCCTCGAAGTGGATCGCCGCGCCGCGCTCGGCGATGCGAGCGCGCCGGGGTGGTTCCGTCAGGGCGACGACGCGGCGGATGTTCGGTTTCGCACCTCGATCGAAAAGTAAGACCGAATTGCCGCTCACCCACGTGGCGCGCCGCTCACTAGGGTCCCACGAGAGGCTGGAAGCCGGAACCCACTCAACCTCGGCGGCGGGCACCTCTTCTACCCAGCCGCCGGAGCGCTCCGCACGAAACCAGGGGTCCGCGGCCGGCAGGTCATCCGGGGACGGCCGCTCGTTCCAGCGGAAGTAGACGACCGAACCATCGGGCGACCAACGGACGTCCCTCACACCAAGCCCAAACCAGCGATCATCGCGCGCGGCGTCACGCAACGTGAGCGGGGCGACCGCCGCCGCCTCTTCCGTCAGTTCCGATTGCCGGATCGGAGTCTCCCGGCGGGTCTGTGGCTCGGCCTGCGCGCTGATCGATAGCAATAGAGCGAGAACGAGAAGCGAGGTCCTGGCGCTGCGCTGCCCCATCGTGCCTTCCTGGTCGAGTGTGCCTGCGGTCATCCGAGCGGTTCCGCACTGCATGCTAATGCGGAGCGGCGGCGGCGCAAGAACGCCCTCGCGGACAAGGGCCGTCGGGTGATCGTTCCGCGCGTCTTGCGGCCACCCCGGTAGCGGACCCATGATTCAAAGCCAATGGCAACAGCCAGGGAGAGTTCGACTATGGCCGGCCAGGCTGGTCTCGATGGCGAGTACGAAGTCGATTTCCATATCCTGTCGTTCGAAGGGCCCGACATCTATGCGCGCGCGGGCGGCATTGCCAGTCGCATCTCCGGCCTAACGGAAGCCCTGGCCGAAGAAGGATTCGACACCCACCTCTGGTTCATTGGACACCCGGACCTGCCCGGTCATGAGACGACCGGTCGGTTGACGCTACACCGCTGGTGTCAGTGGATCAGCCACTACCATCGCGGCGGCGTCTACGAAGGTGAGGAAGGGAAACTGAGAGATTACGCGGCTTCTCTGCCGCCGGTCCTCCTGCGGGACCACCTCATCCCACGGCTGGAGAGCGAGGGCCGTAGGGCCGTCGTGCTGGCCGAGGAGTGGCAGACCGTAAACGCCGTCCTTCATCTCGACATTCTCCTGAGGCGCGCCGGCCTCCGCGATCGGGTGGCCATCTTCTGGAACGCGAACAACGTATTCGGTTTCGAGCGGATCGATTGGCAACGCCTAGCGGCGGCGGCGACGATCACGACCGTGAGCCGCTTCATGCGCCATCTCATGTGGAAGCTGGGCGTCGATCCTTTGGTCATACCGAACGGAATATCGGCGGAATACCTGCGTCCGCCGGAACGTCGGCCTACCGCTGTCCTGCGACAGGCGTTCCGCGATCGGCTATTGCTCACCAAGGTGGCCCGTTGGGACCCCGACAAACGCTGGCTGTTGGCCATCGACACGGTGGCGCAGCTGAAGCGAGGCGGTTGGCGTCCTCTTCTGTTGGCTCGCGGCGGCGTGGAAGCTCACGGAGAAGAGGTTCTGGCCCGTGCCACAGCCGTCGGACTGCAAGTGGCCGAGCGGTCAATTCCGGAAGCGAGAGAAAGGAATCTCCTGCTCGACCCGCGCGGTCTCGCCGACATCGATATCGTGACCATCAGATCGTACTTGACGCCGCCAACCTCACGTATCCTGTATCGGGTCTCAGCCGCAGTGCTGGCGAACAGCGGACGCGAGCCGTTCGGGCTCGTCGGGCTCGAGACGATGGCGGCCGGCGGCATCGCCTGCATCGGTGGTACCGGCGAAGACTACGCCGTGCCCGGTTGGAACGCGCTGCTCCTGCAGACACACAATCCTCGCGAGCTGATCGGCTTCTTGCTTCGGATCCTAGGCAACCCGACGGAGAATCGAGCCATCCGCACTCGCGCGACAGCGACGGCTCGGCGCTACAGCTGGGAAGAGATCATCTGGCGCGACCTTCTCCCGCGCATCGTGCTGGCTGTTGACCACAACCTGGGAGCTTCGCCGGCGCGCTTCACCAGAACCGCCCTACCTCGCGGGCGAACCCCACCTCCCGATGACCTCACGACACCGGGCGTCCATGGCTGATCTCCGTATGGACAACGCCCACTCCATCACAGCATGGCCGAGCTGATTCCCTCTCGCTATGCCGCTAAGAACAGCTCCACATTCTTCGACGTCGCGGGGCTGTTGATCACCATCGAGTACGAGGTGATCAGCAAGAAGGCGCTCTTTTTGTTTTCAGGCGACAGCGTGGCGCGACTGAACGCCAGGGTCGGCGACAGCGCGCCCACGATCTCGCATCAGTACGAGATTCCGCGCAGCCACTGGGTCGGCTCAGAGATCGCCCAGGTCGAGCGCGGCCTCTATGGTTTTATGGACGAGGTCGTTCGCGCCGCCGTCCAACTCAAAGCGCTAGAGTCGGCCGAGCGGAAAGTCGAGGCGGCGGAGGCCGAACACCTGTTCTTTGAGGGCGCGATCTCGGGTTCGCCCAAGTCCGATGCCGTCGCCGATGATGTTCCGCCTCGAGCGTCGGCTGAGGCGAGTCTGCTGCGCGAACTGGTCGAGCGCGTGATCACGGCGGTTCGGCACCTGAGCAACATTACATCCTTGAGTCGAGCGGGCCTGGAGTCCTATCAACGCGACCGGTCCCAGGCGCTGGAGCGAGTCACGCAATCCAAGTCCTTCAGCACGGCACTTCGCGTCCACGACATCCTCCAGGCCGTGGAAGCCTTCTTGCGCTTCGAGGCCGAGGGCACGACCGAGGTCCAAGCGCTGCGTGAAAGGACGCTCGATTACCTGGATCTTCTGGAGCGAAGACAACCCGGAGACACGGCGGCGCTCACGCACGAGCAGGCGCACATCATCGTGAACGAATTCGTCCCAGCGTTTGTGAAGATGCGTACCAAGTACGAGGCCACAGCCGCCTACCCGAAGAACATCGTCGAGCACGCATTCGGCAGCTTCATTGGCGGCGGCCTAGCCGGCTGGTTCACGCTCTCGGTGCTAGGCGAGCGAGTGCTGGAAGGATTGACGGGCGCTTCGTTCGATATCCCAGGCTTCTATATCGGCGCCGCCGTCTCGTTCACGTGGCCGTACATAAGGTCGGCGCTCGGGTTTCTGGTCAGAGAACGACAGTACGAACGGCGGCGGCAGGCTCTTCTCGAGAAGACCAGCCGCCGCCTAGACCTCGCATTGCCCAAGAATCGCTGACTGGGGCGAAGCCAAATGATCAATGCGTGATGCGAAAGTAGATCATGGCTAAGACCTTGGTCACCGCGATCACCATCAGGATGATGAACAGGTCCCAACGCAGTACGCCGTTGATGAAATGCTCGTAGAAGAACCAGCCAGCCAATACAACCATCCCCACGATCATGGCGATCCGCGTGGAATAGTACCGATGCATGATGAACCGCTCATCCACATCCAGAGCTGCCACGCCCGCCACTGCGCTCAGTAGGCTGGCGATGAAATCCAGTGCCATCTCAATCCTCCTCTAGCTCGAAGAGCTCGTCGGTCGAGCATGCGAAGACCCGCGCAAACCGCAGCGCCAGAGGCAGGCTCGGTGTGTAGCGGCCACGCTCGATCGAGTTGATACTCTGACGAGAGACACCCACCGCTTGCGCCAGCTCTTCCTGAGTCAGTCCCTGCCGCAGGCGATGTTCTCTCACATAGCTTCTAACCGTCGCATCCATGACGCCCCGCCCACTATGTCAAGCCGACTTTACATTCACAGTTTAATCAAACCAGACCATGTTGTCAAGCTTGCTTTACATCACGGATCGAGGCGACCGCCACAACTCGCGGCCGGTTTGCCTCTCACCGCCGCGGCATGCCATCTTGCGCTGTGACCTTTGAAGATCGATGCCCCCAGCAAGGAGAACCCCGCATGACCGAGACATTGTCGGTGAAGCAGGCGGTACTCGGTGACCTCCGACTGGAGGTGGACACAACGCGTCGATTGCTGGCCGCCGTGCCAACGGAGCGCCTCGACTGGAAACCCCACGAGAAGTCGTGGCCACTGGGTGGGCTGGCGGGTCACACGGCCAACCTGCTGGACTGGCAGTTGCTGATACTTACCCAAGACGAGTTTGACCTCGCCTCGGCGCCACCGCCTTCCCCTGCGGGCCCGACCTCTACCGACGAACTTCTGCGTCAGTTCGACGAGAAGGCGGCCGCGTTGCAAGAGGCGATGGGGGCCGTCGATGAAGAGGCACTCGCGCGCCCATGGACGCTGAGACATGGGCCGCGGACGATATTCACCGACTCGAAGGCTCTCGTCTTCAGACGCATGGGGATCAGTCATCTCGTCCATCACCGCGCTCAGCTGGGCCTTTACCTGCGGTTGTTGGACGTGCCGGTGCCGCCCAGTTACGGACCGTCCGCCGATGAAGGCGGACTCTGAGGAGAGAAAGGCTATGGTCACCGACTGGCTGGCCCGAGTATTGGTCCGAGACATCGATTCCGTCCGCGATCAGATCAACGCCTACGCCGACGAAGCGGACATCTGGCGGCTCGTGCCGGGCGTAGCGAACTCGGCAGGCACGCTGGCCTTGCACATCGCCGGGAACATCCAGCACTACATCGGCGTGCAACTAGGTGCGACGGGATACGTACGCGACCGGGATGCCGAGTTCAGCGCGCGAGATGTACCTCGTTCCGAGATCCTCGTGCAGATCGAAGCGGCGCGAATGGCATTGGCGCAGGCGCTTCCAGATATGAAAGCTGATGCTCTCGAATCCGCCTACACAATCGACGTAGCGGGGGTGCGGCCATCGACCGGTCAATTTCTCATCCACCTTGCGACCCATCTGGCTTATCACTTGGGGCAAATCGACTATCACCGCCGGGCCATCACAGCCGAGCCATCTATCGGAGGGATGCAGTCAATCCCCGCTCTGATCGCTTCAGACGAGTCAGAGACCTGAGGTCGAGCCCAAGCCTCATGCTCTTGAAACCTTCGATCAATGGAGACCATCGCACATGCTACCGAGTATCGCATCACGCGCGCTTCGTCTGTCGCTGGGCTCTGTCTTTGCCGGCGCTGTCGCTTGGGTCGTGAGCGGTTGCACCGATGCCGGCGAGTCGTCTGGAGCATCGATGCGCATCGCTGTGATCCGCTACCAGCACGAGACCTGCACCTTCTGTCCCGGCGGTGATACCGAGATAGAGGACTGGACCCGCATTCGCCAACCGCTCGAAGGTCAGGAGGTACTAGAGGGGGACGACTTCATCGTTGGCTTTGCCAGCCAAGCCCGGGATTACGGCGACATCGAGCTCCTGGGCATCACCTCACCGTACGAGGTCTTTGGCGGGTCGTCACGAAGCTGGAACTCGGAGGAGAGCTTCGAGCATTTCATGGGTCTCATTCTCGACGACCTGCGTTCCAAGCTCCCGGTGGACGGCGTCTACCTCGCGCTCCATGGCGCCATGGCCGTGCGCAACGTCCCGCGTCCCGAAGCCGAGATCGCCCGACGCGTGCGCGAGGTCGTGGGCGAGAGTGTCCCCATCGCCGGCACCTTCGACCTGCACGGCAACGAGGACGTGGAGTTCTTGCGCTGGGCCAACGGCGCCTTCGTCACGAAGCGGTACCCTCATTACGACGCTTACCTACAGGGCGAACGCGCCGCGCGGTTCCTACACGCCGCCATCGAGGGCGAGTACGTGTCCACAACCGCGACGCGCAAGCCGCCAATCATCACGGCCACCGTCGTCCAGTGGACAGGTCAGTCGCCTTCCATGGACATCATGGAGCGGGCACGCCGTTGGGAGGCACGAGAGCCGGGTGCGTACGTCAGCGTCTTTTACGGCTATCCCTGGTCGGACGTGCCAGACGTGGGTACCACGGTCCACGTCATGACCAACCGCGACCAGGCTCTGGCCGACCGCATCGCCGACGACATGGCGGAGTACATCTGGCGAGTTCGGGAGGATTTCGCCCACCGCAGCTTTCCCATGCCCGAGGAGGCCGTGCGCCAGACCCGCGAGGCCGTCGCCGCCGGAGCGACCCCGGTGGTCCTCGGCGACTACTCGGACCGCCCCGGCGACGCCACCTGGATCTTGCGCCAGCTCATCGACCAAGGGGTGAGCCGCGTGCTCTATGCCGCGCTGCGGGATGAGCGCGCACTCGCGGCTTTGGCCGAGCGCGATGCCCAGCCTGGAGATCCTTTCGACATGGCCGTCGGCGGCTTCACCGGCCCCCAGGCGGGCGAGCCCGTCCGGATCACGGGCACGATCAGGTACTTCGGGCCGTGGGAACCCTATGATCATGTAGCAGCCATCGAGTACGGCAACGGGAGCATGCTGGTGCTCGCGCCGGCGTACACGCAGATCACCTCGCCGGACCTGCTCCGTACCGACTCGATCGACCCCGATGCTTACGACGTATTCGTAGTGAAGTCACGCGTTCACTTCCGTCGCGGCTTCGATGAAACAGGCTATGCCAAGACGATCCTGGTGGTCGATGCTCCCGGTCCCTGGTTCGGTACCACTCGCCTCGACGCGCTCGACTACCAATACGCCCCGATCGATCGCCTGTATCCGTTTGGGACGGCGTCGCCGAACGTCGATGATTGGTAGCGCCAGCGGCCTAGAAAGCCGAGCACGGATACGGATGAGTACAGCTGGCGTGATTGCGAGCGCGGCGCTGGTCGCCATGTTCGCCCAGCCTGTTCTCGCCCAAGAAGCGGCGAAGCCGAAGATTGTGATCTTGACCACCGGCGGCACGATCGCGAGCCGGGTCGGCGCGCCTATGGCGGAAGGAGACAGCCTGGTGTCGGCCGTCCCCGAACTGCTCGACCACGCGATGGTGAGGGTCGAGGAGTTCAGCCGCATCGGGTCGTCTCAGATGACGCCCGCACACTGGATTCGCCTCTCGAAGCGGATCAGCGCGCTATTCCAGGATCCCCAGCTCGCGGGAGTCGTCGTCACCCACGGCACGGATACGATGGAGGAGACCGCCTTCTTTCTCAATCTGACCGTGCGGGACCGGCGGCCGGTTGTTCTGGTCGGCTCGATGAGGTCCGCGAACGAGATCTCCGCCGACGGACCCGCCAACCTGTTGAACGCGGTCCGCGTTGCCGCATCAACCGAGGCAGAAGGCAAAGGCGTCCTCGTCGTGTTGAACGAAGACATAGCCGCCGCCCGCGACGTGTGGAAGACCGACAATCGGCGAGTTCACACGTTCCGCTCGCCCGAATTGGGTTTCATCGGTTTCGCCGACCCGGACACGGTCATCTTCTACCGATCCCCGCTTCGGCCCCACACGTGGCAGACGGAGTTCGATCTCGCCGCGGTCGACAGCCTCCCGCGGGTCGACATCGCCGCCGACTACACGGGATTCGACGGCTCCACCATCGATGACCTCGTGGGTCGCCGGCCCGACGGCATCGTGTTGGCCTCGTTCGCCGGTGGGCGCATGAGCGCCGGTGCACGAAGGGCGATTGCGGCGGCCGCCGACGCGGGGATCCCCGTGGTCATCGCCTCCCGCGTGCCGGGTGGACGGATTGTGGGGGATCCTCTCGGAAACATGGCAGGCGTCGTCGCGCGCGACCTCCCAGCCCACAAAGCGCGCATCCTGCTCATGCTGGCATTGACACGTGCGCGAGCGCTGGAGGAGATTCGGCGGATATTCGACACCTACTGATCGCGGCCCGCCCGGACCTCGAATGCCGGGAACCCACGGTCTTTTGAACCAAACTGGATGCGGAGCCGACATGCCTCGGCAGAGTTCAACTCAGATTTACTGGTTGCTGCCAGCGATTCCTGTGTCCACCGCGCGATTCGGCAGCGAACCCGCGGCCACGGCTCGAGTCGTCGTGCAATGAGAAACGCGGCGGCATCCCGTCTGGCGGAACTGCGCGCCGCGCTGAGGGCCAAGCCTCGCGCGCGCCTCGCCAACCTACCCACGCCGCTGGAGCTCTGCCCGAATCTCAGCCGCGAACTCGGCGGGCCACAGATCTGGGTGAAACGCGACGATCTGACCGGCCTGGCGACGGGTGGAAACAAGACGCGTATGTTCGAGTACGTCCTCGGTCAGGCCGTCGAAGACGAAGTGGACACAGTGGTGGCCGGGGCCGCCGTCCAGTCCAACTACTGTCGGCAACTGGCGGCTGCCTGCGCCAAGCTCGGCTTAGACTGTCACCTGCTGCTTCGCAAGGTCCGGGGGGACCGAGACGTCGAGATCCAGGGCGGCTTACTGCTCGACCTGCTGGTAGGCGCCAAGGTCGAACTGATCGAGGGCGTCGATTGGGTCGAGCAGGGCGAACTCATCCGTGAGCGTGCTCGGCAGCTCGAGGATCAGGGGAGGAAAGTGTACATCGGGCGTGTGGGCGACGAGACGGGGCTGGCGCGTTACTCGGTGGCCTACGCGCACGCGTTTGCCGAGATCGTCCAGCAAGCCGAGGAGCTCGAGCTGACGATCGATGAAATCTGGATGAGCTCGTCGGACGCCACACAAGCCGGGCTCGCGATCGCGGCGAAGCATTGTAGGTCGGCGATTCGCCTCGTGGGACTTCCAGCCACTCCGCAACCGCTCGTACCCGGCTGGAGCTTCGCCGAGTGCATCTCTTCGTTCGGCAACGAATGCGCGGAGATCTTGGCTCTACCGACGCGCCTGACTTCTAACGACATCACCAGCATCCTCGACTATGTCGGGCCCGGCTACGGCCTTCCGACCGACGCGGCCCGCGATGCCATGCTGCTTTTGGGGCGCTGCGAAGGCTTGCTGCTGGATCCCGTGTATACATCAAAAGCGATGGCGGGCCTAATCGATCACGTACGACGCGGCCTGGTCGCGAAGGATCGAACGATTGTATTCCTCCACACCGGCGGGCTTCCGGCGCTGTTCGCCTACGCCGATTCGTTGGGCCTCGAGTCGCTGTTGTAGGGCAGATCGATCGGGACTAAGGCTCTAGCCCTCCCACGGCAGTCTCCGCCAACTCGTTGACCACCGCACTCAGCGGCTTACTCAGCGATTGCGGCACGCTCGTGTTCACCTGCACGGCAACGGCGATCTGCTGGTCCGGGAAGTATGCCATCTGAGTCAGGTATCCCGGAAAGAAGCCGCTATGCCCGAACGTCACTCCCAACGGCGTGTCCTGGATGATGACGCCGAGCCCGTAGCGCGCGCCGGGACCCAACCGAGCAGGCACCCCATCCAGCATCTGCGC
>JASFMO010000041.1:0-15028 GCA_050117535.1 Gemmatimonadales bacterium
TGAACAACCCAGCTTCGCTTCCGTACTGTCTCTTGTTGATGAGCCTGGTGAAGGATGTCGAGCGCCTCGGCGACTACGCCAAGAACCTGTCGGAGGCCGGCGAGCTGCATCCCGACCCGCTCCCCGACGACGAGATCGTGGGCGAACTGCGCGAGATCCGCGCCGGCGTCGAAGCGGCGTTCGCGGTAACCGCTGAGGTCTTTGCCAAATCCGACCGCGACCGGGCGATGGCCTTGATCCGTGAAGGACGGGACTTGACGCACCGGTGTGACACGCTTGTCGCCTGGGTCGCGCGCAGCGACTACAACGCGGCAACCGCCACATCTGTCGCCTTAGGATCGAGGTTTTACAAGCGCATCGGCGCCCATGTGCTGAACATCCTGTCGAGCGTCGTGATGCCGCTGCACAAGCTGGACTACTACGACGAAGACGAGATCGAAAAGCAGCGGAGCAACGCGGACTGACCGCCGTATCGACTCAATTATCCAAACCGTAGAATCGACAGGCGTTCTGGTAAGTCACCTCCGCCAGTCGCCGCGGGTCCTCGACACGGATCTCGGCCAAGCGTTCCAGCACGTGGCGGACGTTGGCTGGCTCGTTCCGCCGTCCTCGCAACGGGACCGGTGCCAGGTACGGGCTGTCGGTCTCGACCAGTAGCCGGTTCTCGGGGACGCGCCGCACCTGCGGGGTGCCGGCGAAGCTCTTGAAGGTAATCAGCCCCGAGAACGATACGTACCAGTCGGCGGCAAGCCCCGCTTCGAGCACCTCATCTCCAGCGCTGAAGCAGTGCAGGACACCGGTCACGCGACCGGCCCCTCCGCGGATGACGCGGGCCGTCTCGACGTCCGCTTCGCGCGAGTGCACCACGATGGGGAGATCGAGCTCCTGCGCGAGTTCTACCTGAGCCCGGAATGCTGCCAGCTGCTCGTCATGCGGCGCGTTCTCGTAATAGAAATCGAGACCCATCTCGCCAAGCGCGACGACGAGATCGGAGCGCGACAGATCGCGTAGCCGGTCGAGGGCTTCCGGCGTACAGAGTTGCGCGACGTGTGGGTGGATGCCGGCGGTGCACAGGATCCGCGGACGCTGATGCCTCCGCGCCAGCTCGATCGCTGCTTCCGCATCCGCGACATCGCTGGCGATGGAAACGATGCCGGCGACGCCCTGGTCTACGGCTCGCTCCAGAACGTCGCCGACTTCCGCCCCGAACCGCTCGTCCGTTAGGTGGGCGTGAGAGTCGAAGAGTCTCACGCGCCCTCGGAGCCTGCCGCCACCTTCCGCCGGTCGGTCTTGCTCCGCACGCCGCCCGAACGGCGTTCCACCTCTAGTAGCGCCGGCGAGGCCACAAAGATGGACGAATAGGTTCCGACAATCACTCCCATGATCAATACGATGGTGAACTCCCGAATCACGGCACCACCAAAAATCGCCAGGGCAAGCAGCACCGCCAGCGTCGTCCCACTGGTCATTACCGTGCGCGGAAGCGTCTCGTTGATCGAACGATCCAGAATGTCGATGTACGCCAGACGTCGATACTTCTTCAGGTTTTCCCGTATGCGATCGAAAATGACGATGGTGTCGTTGAGCGAATAGCCGATAATTGTCAGAATCGCGGCGACCGTCGGCAACGAGATCTCGATGTTGAGCACGGATATGACGCCGAAGGCGATGATGACATCGTGAATCGTGGCGATGATGGCCGCCAACCCGAACCGCCACTCGAAGCGGAAACCGATGTAGATCAGCGTCAACAGGAATGAGATCAGCACGGCGCCCACCGCACGCTGGCGGAGTTCGCCGCCGACTTTAGGCCCCACGGCCTCCGTCCGCACAACGGTGTAGGAATCAGAACCGAATTCGTTGTTCAGCGTTTCCTGAATGAGGTTCGACAGTTCACGGTTGCCACCTTCCGTGAACTCAGCCATTCGAATCAGGAACTCGCCCTCGCGGCCGAAATCCTGCACCTGAATGTTGGCGAACCCGACCTCGCCCAAGGCCGATCTCACATCCGAGGCGACCACATCCCCCTCGAAGCGGACCTGAAACAACGTGCCGCCGGTGAAGTCGACGCCGTAGTTGAGGCCGCGGTGGAAAGCGACCGAGAACACTCCAACCACGAGGAGCACCCCGGAGATGATGTAGGCCGTCTTGCGCAGCGACAGGAACTTGTAGTTGGCGTTGGCGAATAGCCGCATGACCGGTATCCTCGTCTTCCCTATATGCTTAGCTCTGCGGTCGGCGAACGCCTCTCCAACCAGATGAGCATGAAAGTCCTCACCACAAATACGGCGCTAAAGAACGACGCGACGATACCGATCGACAACGTCACAGCAAAGCCTTTGACCGGGCCGGTGCCGAATTGGTACAAGATCAGGGCGGTGATCAGAGTCGTGAGGTTCGAGTCGATGATCGCCGACAGCGCCTGTTGGAAGCCGGTATCCACTGCCGTCCGCGCCGTCTTACCCGTGCCGAGCTCCTCCCGTATTCGCTCGAAGATCAGGACGTTCGCATCGACGGCCATCCCGATCGACAGGATCAGTCCGGCTATGCCCGGCAACGTGAGCGTCGCTTGCAAGCCCGCCAGTCCACCGAGGATCATCAACACGTAGATCAACAGCCCCAGCACGGACAGGATGCCGGCCATGCGATAGTAGACCATCATGACCACGACAACGAGCGCCAGCCCGATCATCCCGGCGACTCTGCCCTGGTCGATCGAGTCCTGCCCGAGTGACGGACCTACGGTGCGCTCCTCGATGATTTCCATCGGCGCCGGCAGCGCGCCCGCCCGCAGCACCAGCGCGATGTCCTGCGCTTCTTCTAGCGACGAGCCGCTACCGAGCTCGATCTGCGCTCGGTCACCCAGCACATCGCGAATGACGGGAGGATCCCCCTGAACCTTGCCGTCCAAGATGATCGCCATGCGATCACCGACGTGACGGGATGTTCCGCGCTCGAATATCCGCCCGCCCTGCCGCGTCAATTGGAAGGGCACGATCGGCGAACCGAATTGCGGATCGCGAATCGCCTGCGCATCCGTGAGGTACTCACCCGTGATCAACGGCTCAGATTCTACCACGAACAGCGGATGGTATAGCTTGCCGGCGACGCCGCGCGTCTCCGTACCCCACAGAATCGTCACGTCGTCCGGCAGGCGAGCTTTGACCGACGGCAGAGCGAGATAGGCCTCCACCGTTTCCACCTGGGGCGCCTCCACCAAGAAGATACCCGGCTCGCCCGAGTCGAGCAGAAGCAGCGAGAGCGGCCGCAGGTCCTGCTGCGGAGCTGCGGTGGTATCCGCGGCGACCGTCGTGTCCCCAGCGACGGTATCCCTCTGCTGGAACAACTCCTCCAAGCCGGGGCGGCTTTCAGTACGCGCCTCTTCCGGAATCGCTTCCGGCCCGAGTGCTGCCACGATCAGGGTGTCGAGCAGCGGTAACCGGTCGACCAGGTCCTGGCCATCGGTCAGTATTTTGAACTCGAGGAACGCGGTCTGCTCGATGATCGCCTTCGCCCGATCGACATCCTGAATGCCCGCCAACTCGACGATCAGACGGTCGGTTCCGACCCTTTGAATCGTCGGCTCACGAACGCCGAATTGATCGATCCGGTTCGAGATAATCTCCCGGGCTCGGTTCGCGGCATCGGCCCGCGCTTCCGTACTCATGACCCCCTCGGGGTCCTCCACCTGCAGCACCAAGTGGGTGCCACCTTGAAGATCGAGTCCGAGGTTCAGCGGCGTGCCACCATCCTCCCGCAGCATCGGCCCGACCAGCGCCCACAGGCACGTGAGAACTACCGCTCCTATGGTCAGCAGCCGTCCACGTATTCCAGAGAACATCCGGTCCCGCGATCCTTCCTTGTAAGCCAGCAGACCCGGCGGCGGGCAGCGGTCTCATTCGACCGAACCTGCCCGACGAAATCGGGATCCGCTCGTCATGACCTGTTAGACAGGCTGGAATCGTTCGATCCGAAACGTGGTAACGTGCTCGCGCGCGCCCGCGTTGTCAATCCTGGCCAAGCCCACGGAAGGAATGACTACCAGGCTAGCTGCTGATCGCAGGTCGGACAGCGGCGCACACCCAATGCCAGTTCAGCATCGCAGCGACGACACCGGGGCGGGCCGTTCTCGCGCGGCCGCCAGGCCCTAGCGTACCCCGCCGAGAGCGCCGCGTAGAGGAAGCCCGTCGCGATCGCGGCACCGACCAGGAAGAGCAGCATGAGCGATTGCAGCTGCGCGGCGCCAGCGGGATCGAGAGCCGTTTCGACAGCGAACGGGTCTGCCATAAGTTCGGCCTGCAGCCGCTGCATGTTCACCACAGGGGGAACCATCATGAGAAACCCCAACCCGGCGAGCAGTGCGTAGATGAAGCGACGAGCCCCTAATGGCATCCGGCGGTCTCCCCTCGAGATGATGGGCCCGGCAGGACTCGAACCTGCGACCTACCGATTATGAGTCGGCTGCTCTGACCAACTGAGCTACGGGCCCCACCCTGATTCTCGACTATATCCGCGCGGCAGAGCCAGCGTCAACCCTCCCGGCTTGACACGGAACGGGCTATGCTAAGGTTACTGCGGCAACGCCGACGCGGTATGGCGACTGAACTTCGGCGTTCCTACAAAGGCAGCGGAATGAGAATACTGATCGTCGGCGCGGGCGCCGTCGGCTTCCAACTGGCCGAACACCTGTCGGAGGAAGGCCACGACATCGTCCTGGTCGACCAGGACCCAGATCGGGCGTCCTGGGCGCAAGACCAGCTTGACATCATGGCCGTGGCCGGAAACGGAGCCAGTCTGAGCGTGCTCGAGCGGGCCGGTATCGCTAAGACCGACCTCTTGGCGGCCGTGACCAATGTCGACGAAGTCAACCTGGTCGCCTGTCTGTCTGCCTCGCAACACAATGTCGGCGTCAAGGTCGCCCGAATCTCTAACCCCGACTACTTCGAGGAGGCGACGCGGCAGGCCACGACTCGACGCGGGGTCGACGTCATGATCAACCCCGAGCTGGAATGCGCTCGCGAGGCCTTCCAGCTTTTACAGTCGGAGGCGGCCACAGAGTTAGCCTTCTTCGCCGGTGGCCGCGTCCAGTTGATGGGGCTCCGGGTCCATCCGGAAGCTCCGATCGTGGGCCGCACCTTGGCGGAGGTGGCGGCCAGCGTCGAGGATCGACGGTTCCTGACCGCCGCCATCTCTCGCGATGGCCAAACCATCGTTCCTCACGGCGACAACCGGTTCCAAGCCAACGACCAGGTCTACATCATCGGCGAGTCGCAACAGATGCCGCTCGTGATGGAGATGGCCGGTTATGGTGAGTTTCGGCTGAGCCGCGTCATGATCGCCGGCGGCGGACGCACATCCGTCTATCTCGCCGAGATTCTCGAGAATCACCACATCGACTGCACGATCATCGAGGCGGACAGGGCCAAGTGCGTCAAGTTGGCGGAGAAACTCAGCAAGGCGCTCGTCTTGCACGGCAATGCCACCGATATGGAGTTGTTGGAGATGGAGGGCGTCGAAGAGATCGAAGGTTTCGTCGTCTTCACCGGCAGCGATGACACCAACATGCTGGCGAGCTTGTTGGCGAAGAGCCACGGCGTTCCCAAGGTCGTGGCTCTGATCAATCGGATCGATTACATACCCCTGGTTAGTCAAGTCGGCATCGATGCCGCGGTCTCGCCGCGTTTGTCGGCGGTCAACTCGATCCTCCGCTACGTCCGTCGGGGAGTGGTGATCGGAGTCGCCGCGCTGCGTGGAATCGACGCCGAAGTCATCGAGTTCAGCGTGCGACCGGGCTCGCGGATCGCGGGTCGGACCCTGGCGGAGATTGGGTTCCCGGACCACAGCCTCGTCGGCGCCGTGACTCGCGGAGATGAGGTCATCGTCCCGTCCGGCCAAGTCGCCCTCGCGCACGGCGACAAGGTCACGGTCCTGGCGCTGCCCGACGCGGTCAAGGCCGTGGAGAAACTTTTCCAGTAACCCAGAACTTCATTGAGCGCCCGTCCACTCATACACATCGTCGGCTTGATCGTTGCGGCCGTAGGCGCTGCCATGGGTGCCTCCGCGATCGTCGCGATCCTGAACGGCGGCCCCGACGTCATCCCGCTGATCGCCTCGGCGTCCGTCGCCGTCATCGCCGGCCTCTCCGCTTATAAGACCACTCCGGCGCCCGATGCCCTGACGATCCGCGAGAGCTACCTGATCGTCAGCGCCGCCTGGATCGGCGCCGCTGTCTTCGGAGCCCTGCCCTACTGGCTCGGCGGCTTCGCGTCGCCACTCGATGCGTTCTTCGAATCCATCTCGGGGTTTACGACCACCGGTGCTTCGATCTTTCCCGACCCGGAGTCCCTCCCGCGCGGCATTCTGTTCTGGCGCGACCTCAGCCAATGGCTGGGCGGTATGGGCATCATCGTCCTCGTCGTGGCCGTGTTGCCCTTCTTGGGTGTCGGCGGGATGCAGCTCTTCCGCGCCGAGGTCCCCGGTCCTACCCCCGAACGACTGCAGCCACGCATCCGGCAGACCGCGTCGATCCTGTGGCGAGTCTACGTTGGGCTCACCGCACTCCAAGCGATTCTCTACCTCCTGGGTGGGATGAGCCTTTTCGACGCGCTGACTCACGCATTCGGCACGATGCCGACTGGTGGATTCTCGCCTCGCACCGCCTCGATCGGTGCCTTCGACTCGCCGTACCTGCAATACGTGACCGTGATCTTCATGTACCTGGCCGGGGTCAACTTCTCGCTCCACTACCGAGCGGTCAGCGGCAAGCCCCGTTCGCTGTTGGCTGACGAGGAGTGGCGGTTCTACACGCTACTGCTCGTGGCCGCCACCACCATCGTACTCGCGGCACACCTGGTCGACGGCACCTACGACTCCATCGAGGTCGCGTTCCGCGCCTCGGCATTCCAGGTCGTCTCGATCGGTACCACCACCGGGTTCGCCACCGCCGACTACGTAACTTGGCCGGCGATCACGCAGGGCTTGCTCTTGTTCTTGATGTTCGTCGGTGGCATGGCCGGCTCCACCGGCGGCGGCATGAAGACGTTGCGCCTCTGGGCGGCCCTCAAGCAGGGGGTCATGGAGCTGCGCAAGCATCTCCACCCACGCGCGGTCATGGTAACGCGTGTCGGCGGCAACGTCGTTCACGAGGGTGTGATGCTCAACATCCTCGCCTTCATGCTGCTCTTCGTCGCCTCATTCATCGTCGGCGCGCTGCTGCTCGCCATCCTAGGAGTCGATCTGGTGACGGCCGCGGGAGCGTCTGCGGCGGCGATCGGCAACATAGGTCCCGGTCTCGCGGACGTCGGCCCGACCAGCAACTACTCGTGGATGCCGGGCATGGGCAAGATCATCCTCAGCCTGCTGATGCTGTTGGGCCGGTTGGAGATTTACACGGTCCTGGTGTTGTTTCACCCGGAATTCTGGCGCCGCTGACTCGGCCTTTCTCCGGCTAGATGACGCGGACTCGGCCCGGCGTACCCGATTCGAGGTGACCGATGACGGCGGCCGAGTGCCCCTCCGCACGCAGCTTCTCGACCAGACCTTCCGAATCCTCGCTTGCCACGGAGAGAAGCAGTCCCCCGGAAGTCTGGGCATCGCACAGCAACAGTTTCTGGCTCTCCGTCAACGTCGCGGCCCAAGCCGTGTCCGGTTCAACGAAATCGAGGTTGTTCTTCGTCCCGCCCGGCACGTAGCCGCGTTCGGTCAACTCGAGCGCCCGCGGCAGAAGCGGGACTGCCGCCGAGTGCAGAACAGCCCCGAGGCCGCTCTGCTTCGCCAGGTCGGCGAGATGGCCGATCAGGCCGTAGCCGGTGACATCCGTCATGGCGCCGACCTCGACCGACGTGGCAAGCTCCAAAGCACGCGCGTTGAGCAAGAGCATGGAAGCCACGGCCGCGGCAAGGCTGTCGTCTGGGGCTGCGTCGCGTTTCCCAGCCGTCGCTATGATACCGGTGCCGATCGCCTTGGTCAGTACGAGAGCATCGTCGGGCCGCCCGGCGCTCTTCCGGTAAATCCTCACGCGGGAAACCAAACCGACGACGGCCAGGCCGTATTTGGGCTCCTTGTCTTCGATCGAGTGACCGCCGACGATGACGACGCCCGCTTCCCGAGCTTTCTCGCGGCCGCCGCGCAGGATTTCCAACAGCACCGACTTGTCCAACTCATGGATGGGAAACGCGATGATGTTCAGCGCGAACAGCGGCCGACCGCCCATCGCGTAGATGTCGCTCAGAGCGTTGGCGGCGGTTATCGCGCCAAACGTGTACGGATCATCGACGATCGGTGTGAAGAAGTCGACCGTCGATACGAGAGCCCGTTCTTCGTCGAGGGCGTAGACCGCCGCGTCATCGGGTGCATCGAGCCCGACGAGTACGTCCCCACCTACGTTGCTTTCCAGTGCGCCGAGCGCGGCCGCCAGGTCCGCCGGACCTAGCTTGCACGCTCAACCGGCGCCGTGGCTATACTGTGTGAGCCGTACCTGCTCGCTTGCGGGTGTATTCATCGCCACGCGAAGCTAGGGGCGAATCTTGGCGGCGGTCAAGATCGCTTGCCAAACCTCGATATCCTAACCAGTATGCATCAGCCGCCCTGACCGGGCAGGAGGCGGTCATTCATTGAGCAAAAGAGATTTCACATCGGCCAGGCGAGAGATGGTGGACCGGCAGATACGCCGGCGGGGCATCTCGGACCCACGTGTGCTGGCCGCCGTGGAACGAGTGGAACGCCACCGCTTCGTACCCCACAGTCACGAGCACCTGGCTTACGAGGATTCGGCCCTCCCGCTCGCGCTCGGGCAGTCGATTTCACAGCCCTACATGGTGGCTGCGATGACCGAGGCGCTCGGGCCCGCGCCCGACAGCCGGATCCTGGAGATCGGCACAGGGAGCGGGTACCAGACCGCCATACTGGCCGAGATCGTCGGGCAGGTCTATACCATCGAGAGGTTGCACGAACTGTCGATCAACGCCCAGGGCGTCCTCGCTTCGCTCGAGTACACGAATGTGGAGTATCGGGTCGGCGACGGCTCGTTGGGCTGGCCAGATGCGGCACCTTTCGATGGCATCCTCGTCACGGCCGCTGCCGCCGAGACTCCCCAAGCTCTCCTAGACCAGCTGGCCGACGGGGCGAGCCTGGTGATTCCCGTCGGCGGTCCTCCCGACCAGGACCTGTACCAAATTCGGCGGGAGGGACAGTCATTTCAGCGCCGCTTCATCACCCGCTGCCGATTCGTTCCGCTGATTCAAGACTAGTCGTGTAGGCGATGCTCGAAGGGTCGCCATCCGGGCGAACCTCTTTATCGGGCGCCACAGCCTAGGAACGATCGAACCCAGCGTCAATGATCGTCATCGTGACCCTGATCGTTCTAGTTCGGTTCGAAGACGAGGACGAGACGGAGCCGTTTGGCGATGACGATCGCGATGACGAGGAAGCTGTGGATGAAGGTGATCTTGGAGACGGTGGAACGGGGACCCGATCAGTCGATCAGTTCGACGCTCGTCAGCTCGATCCAGCCTTCGCTCTCGCTTCCCCGGGACACACGGACCCACTCGCCCCGTCGCTCCTGAACGCGGAACCCCGTCCCCGGCGCCGGGTTCGCGATAACCTCGCTCTGACCAACCGGTCCTTTTCGCAGCGCGGCTTCTGACCCAATGGCCACGGCATATTGCGGGCTCGGCAACGATATCAGTACAGCGCAAAGCAGCGCCAGAGCAAATGCGGCACCCCCCGCGAAGGCTAGATAGGTCTTCCGCCAACGCCGCCTAGCCAGGAATGCGGCGCACGTCGCGAACCAGAAAAGGCCAAACAGGAGCGCCAGCTCGTCGGGCGATACGGGCACCAGGGGCAATGCGCTCCCGATCACCGGGTCGTCCCCGACCACCAACCTCAGGTTGAAGCGCGCGTCGCCGTCCCTTGGCTTCAGCCGTAAGGCCCGAATCCAAAAGGCGACGGCCTTACCTCGCTCGTCCAACTCATAGTAGGCGTTCGCGAGGTTGTAGTAGACGTTCGGGTCACCAGGACGCTCCGCCCGGGCGGCCTCGAACAGCCCGGCCGCCTGCGCATAGTCACCCCGTCCGTAGTCCGCCACTCCCCGGTGGAACAGCCACTCACCGCGATCCGTCGCCCCCTCCTGTGCGGAAGCGGGCCCGGGCCACAGACCCGCCAGCGCTAGCGCGATCAAGAGCGGACCTCCCGCGGCACTACCCGGCGTGGCACGCAGACTCTTTGGGGAGATTGCCTCGTTGTCCACTAGCGCCAGGAGTCGGTCGGCTTCGGCCAGCATCTGTTTCGCGGTCGCGCTTCCCGGCGGCTCGGGCGAGTAGCGCAATCGCCCACAGCGCTCGACGAGGTCGAGCACGTCCAGCGCCACCTGCGGAGGAACGCCCGCATCTTCCAGGGAGTGTTGAACCTTGACGATACCTTGACTCGACAATCCCGGACGACGAAGTCGGACTTCGAGCCACGCCAAAACGGTGGTCCGCAGCTGACCGAAGAACGCCACATCCCCCGACTCGGCGGCCGGCCGCAAGGCGCGCAGTGCCTGCTGACGCCGTTGCGGCTTCTGGCGGCCGACGCTTGGCGCCCGCCGCCGTATCCGCCCGAATGCCAGCGATCCTAGCAATAGAGCGAGTGGAACGATCTGAATCGCCCAGTACTCTCTCCTGCTGGCAAGGCCGAGCGCCTGGCGTCCCGGACGTGCCTTGACGAAACGGACGGCTGCCGAACCGCTCCCCCCAGCGCCCATCGCCGCCGGGCTGCTGCCTCCCACGGACAAGGTGACGGGTTCCGTTGTCGCCACGACATAAGCGGCTTGCCGTGGATCAAAATGGGGTAGCCGCAACGCGGGCAACACGTAGTCTCCCGAGCGCTCCGGCACCAGCACCCACGAAAATCGCTTGTGGCCGGCGAACTCGTCGCCTCGCAGTTGTACCTCGGCGTCCTCGCCGCCCTCGTACACTCGCAGTCCCACGATCGGCGGGAATTCGGGACGTGCCAGAGAGCTCAGGTTTCCGGATCCGATGACCTCCAACACCAGGTTGACCGCCTCCCCAGCTCGTAGATCCGATCGATCGTACCAAACCTCCGTGTCGTACTGGCCAACCGCGCCCGCGAAATCCGGCGGAACTCCCCCCGCCGGCAGCGGCAGGACCGTAACCGCCGTCGGCGCGCTCTCCACCTGAAACGTCTCCGGTGCGTAGATCAGCCCGCGGCGGACCTCGTATATCACGGCCGCCGGCGGAATCCGGATCGTCCCCGGGCTGAGCGGAAACAGCGCACGCTTGTAGATCTGCACGAAGTACTCGCGCTGGCCGATGACTTGCCGCTCCGGGCGTGGCGACCCGGGCAATTCCGCCGTCCAGAATCCTTGAACCTCGGGGGGTCGGTACTCCGGCTGGCGCTGCAAGCGGCCGCGCACCAACGGATCGAAGAACGCCCCAACCGTCATTGTGACTTGTTGGCCGACGTAGGCCGTTTCCGGCTCCACCCAGAGCCGCACGGCCACCTCTTCTTCCGACCGGGGCCGCAAACCTCCCGGAATGTCCAGCGGTCCCCCGCCCTCAACCGTCAGAGAGATCGCCTCGGTCTCGTACTCGACGCCGTCCACGACGATTCGTACGGGCGCGATCGCGAAGTCACCGGCACTATTGACCGCGAGCGTGTAGACTCGGGTGAATTCACGTACCGAACCCGCCGAAGGCGAGTAACGGAAGGTAGAGCGATCGGATTGGGAAACGACCTCAAGACCGGAGAACCCCGGGTCCTCGATCTCCGGACTGTAGGTGCCCGGGGCCCGGATGGTCACCGTCAACAGCACCGTCTCTCCGACGCGCGCCGTCGGCCGGTTGAGTGACGCGCTGATCTCGACCCGTTCCTGCTGTGCCAGCGCGACGGCAAGAACGAGCGGCAGGAACCTGGTGATCACCAGTCCGGACCTCGCGTCTGCCGGCGCTCCCTCCGCAGCTTGTCACGCTGCAGGGCCCGCTCACGCTCCTCCACGGCCCGCAGTATCTGCTCCGCCAGTTCCCTGGTCAGCGGAACATCCGCCGCGCCACCTTCTGCGCGCTCATTCAACAAGCGTGAACCCGATCCCGCGGCTCCGGACGGGGACGGCTCGCCGCGGAGGCCTTCTTGCACATCGCCCGGCTCGCCAGCGGGAGACACGGGCGGCGACTCCGGGTCGGTTGACGACGGCTGGCTCGACTCTAGTTGCTCGAGGCGTCGCCAGGCCAACTCTAGGTTCCACCTCGCGTCGTCACGCGTCGGATCCAGTAGCAGCGAGCGACGATACGCATCGATCGCCGCACGCAGATTCCCGGCATCTCGTGCACCGGTGCGTCTGATCAGCGCGTTGCCCAGATTGTAGAAGACGCGCGCACGCAGCTCGGGAGACCGCGCATCGAGCGCATGGCTCAATCGTTCGTGAGCCAGATCGGATTCCCCGAGTTGCAGCAGCGCCGTTCCAAGGTTGTAATTCAGACGCGGCTCCGCTCCCCGTCTGGCCATGACCGCCCGATAGCGCTCTACGGCCCGCGCGTAGTCGCCCTTTCGATATGCCCGATTCCCCCCCGGCTCTTGGGTCCAGGGCCGCAAGCCGAGCGCGAATAACGCCACCAGCACGCCGAGCAGAGCTCTCACCGGCGCCTCCTCCAGGCCCACGTCCAGTCCGCCAGCAGTAACAGCAGAGCGGCGGCAACGAACCATTGAAACCGCGGAGTCCAGCGAACCCCGCTCAATACCTCCGAGCGCCCGCGCTCGAGCTCGGACAGGGCCGCGAGCACTCGGGCCACCCCACTCTCATCGGCTCGTGCCCAAAACCCGCCCGTCACGTCTGCCACTCGGGAGAGCGGCTCGCGCGTCAAGCGCGTCAACACCACGTTGTCCTCCGAGTCACGTTTGTATCCACCGACGCGTTCGCCCAGCCGGTCGTGCAAAGGGATCGGCTCGCCTCGCTCCCGCCCGACCCCGATACCATAGACTTTGATGCGCCGCGACTCCGCTTCGCGGGCCGCTTGCAGCACGGCGTCTTCCGGATCGTGTGACTCGCCATCGCTGAGGACGACGATCGCCCTATCTCCACCCTCAGCGCTGTCATCGCGTAGCAACTCGAGCGCTTCGCGGATCGCCGCTGCTAGAGATGAGCCCGGCGTTCCGGCCATCGTGGGGTCGAGCGTATCAAGATAGAGGTGCAGAGCGCCATGGTCGATCGTCAGCGGTGACATGAGATAGGCGGAGCCAGCGAAGGCGACCAGGCCAACGCGATGGCCCGTCAACTCGTTCACCAACCGTCTCGCTTCCAGACGCTGGCGCTCGAGCCGGTTCGGCCGCAGGTCTTCAGCCCACATCGACTCGGAGATATCCATAGCGAGCACCACGCTGAGCGCACGGGTCTGCTCCTCCACCTCCTGTGCACCCCACTGCGGCCCGGCCAACGCGAAACCCATCAACCCTAGGGCCCCTGCGATCAATACCCCGCGACGCTGAGGCGAGCCCGTGAGATCGACTCGGGTCAGTCGCTCGAGCATACCCGAACTTCCCAGCGCATCTTGGGCCATGCGGCGTCGGCGATGCCACAGAACGACAAGGAACGCGCCCGCAATCGCGGCGATCATCGCACCCCAGAGCCAGAGCGGATACTCGATTCTCACCTACTGCCCCTCGCCAGCGTATCCAGTTTCTTCACACGTAGAGCGGGTAGCGTCTGACCCTCAACATCCATTCGGCCAGCAGCAACAGACCCGCCACGAGCACGAACGGGCGGAATCGCTCGTTGAATTCCACATACCGGTGGATGTTGACCGGCGTCTTTTCCAGTTCGTCGATCTGCCGGTAGATCTCCTCCAGAGCCCGGGCATTCGTGGCTCGGAAGTACTGGCCGCCGGTGATCGCCGCAATGCGGCGCAACAGATCCTCATCCAAACGCACGCGCATGTTCGCATACTCGGTGCCCAACGGACCGGGGCCGATCGGTACGGGCGCGACCCCCTCACTGCCAACCCCAACGGTGTAAGTGCGAATCCCGTAGGCCGCCGCGGCGCGCGCCGCGGTAATCGGATCGACCTCGCCACGGTTGTTTTCGCCGTCGGTCAGTAAGATGGCGACCCGCGAACTTCCCGGCGTCCGGCGTAGACGGTTCGTCGCTGTGGCCAGCGCCGTGCCGATCGCCGTTCCATCTTCCAGCAGATCCGTCCGCAGGTCCTGGATCGCCCTTTCGAGGATCAAGTAGTCGATCGTCACGGGAACCTGCGTCAGCGCCTCGCCGGCGAAGGCCACGAGAGCGATGCGATCGTGCTGGCGGTTCTTGACGAACTCCAGGACCGTGCGCTTTGCCACCTCCAAGCGATCGAGCGACTGCATATCCAAGGCGAGCATCGAGCTCGAAATATCCACGACCAGCGCGATGGCGATCCCTTCCGCTTCGATCTCCTCGGTCGTCACACCGGTTTGTGGCCGTGCCAGGGCGATGATCAGTGCCAGCACCGCCAGCGCCCGCAACGCGTAAGGCAAGCCCGCCAAGGCTCGGCTGATTCTGCGCCCGGCCCGCGCCGCGACGGCGCCTCGCGAATAGCGGAACCCGCCCCGCTCTCTCCGCCAAAGCCACCACAGCGGAAAGACGATCAGCAACGCGAAGGCCCACGGCGTCTCGAACGTCATCCCCGTTCAGCCTCCTCATCTCCGACGGTCTCGGCCGCGCTATCCTCCGCCACAAACACCGCCTCGAGCTCCGCCAACACGTCTTCGGCGTCACTCTCATCCGGCTCGACGTCTTCACCCTCGATCGCTTCTGCCGGTGGCGTGATCCGCTCGAAGCCCTCGACCCACGCCCGCGCCGCTGTCAAGGCTACAGCGGCCTCCTCGGCGTCGGGACGCAATCGGGCGAACTTCACCAGATCCGCCTCGCTCAGCAGGGCCTCGAGGCTTCGGACATCGGGATCCGCGATTCCGTCCTCTGCCACTAAACCCATGAGCTGCAGCGTCGTCAGATCGAGTCCCCAGCGCTCGTCGGTCTCGGCCAGAAACTGCCGCATGATCA
>JASFMO010000042.1:0-14950 GCA_050117535.1 Gemmatimonadales bacterium
TGGCGATCGCGCCGTCGGATCCGAACATCGTCTACGCGTTGATCGAGGCGGAGGAGAACGCGCTGTACAAGTCGGAGGACGGCGGGTTCACGTGGCGGCGGATCAGCACCGACGACAACATCGGGAACCGTCCCTTCTACTACTTCGACCTGCGAGTTGACCCGAAGGACGCGAATCGCGTCTACAGCCTCCACTCGCTGGTGACTCTGTCGACCGACGGCGGCAAGAGCTTCGAGCAACTCGTCACCTGGGGCTCGGCCCACCCCGACCACCACGCCATGTGGATCGACCCGAACGATCCCTCGCACATCTACGAGGGCAACGATGGCGGGGTCTACGTGAGCAACGACCACGGCGAGACGTGGCGGTTCGCGGCCAACCTGCCGTTGGCGCAGTACTACCACATCAACGTGGACATGGAGATGCCGTACCACGTCTACGGCGGCATGCAGGACAACGGTTCCTGGCGTGGGCCCGCCTACGTCTGGGAGAACGGCGGCATCCGCAACCATCATTGGGACGAGGTCGGTTTCGGCGATGGGTTCGCGACGCTGGCGATCCCGGGCGACGCGATGACCGGCTACGCGATGAGCCAGGGCGGCAGCTTGGTGCGCTGGGATAATCGGACCGGAGAGCGAAAGAGCATCCGGCCGGTTCATCCTGAGGACATCGAGTTACGCTTCAACTGGAACGCCGGCATTGCCATCGATCCGTTTGATGGCAACACCGTCTACTACGGCAGCCAGTTCGTCCACAAGTCGACCGATCGCGGCGATACATGGACCGTCATCAGTCCCGATCTCACGACGGACAATCTGGAGTGGCAGAAACAGGCGGAGAGTGGGGGGCTGACGCTCGACGTCACGGCGGCGGAGAACTTCACGACGATCATCACGATCGCGCCCAGCCCGGTCGAGCAAGGGGTAATCTGGGTGGGTACCGACGACGGACGGGTGCACGTGACGCGCGACGGCGGCGCGACGTGGACGAGCCTGGAGGACAAAGCCAGAGGCGTGCCGCGGAACGCGTGGGTGCCGCACATCGAGCCGTCGAAGTTCGATGCGGGGACGGCATTCGTCGTGTTCGACGACCACCGGCGGGGTAACTTTGCGCCGTACGCCTTCCGGGCCACGGAGTATGGTAACCGGTGGCGGAGCCTGGTGACGGAGGACATCTGGGGCTACGCGCTGGTGGTGGAACAGGATCCGGTGGAGCCGAACCTGTTGTTCCTGGGCACCGAGTTCGGGCTGTACGTGAGCGTGGACGGTGGCGCGAACTGGATGAAGTGGGAGCACGGCCTGCCGACGGCGTCGGTGATGGCGTTGATCGTACATCCGCGGGAGCACGACCTGGTGATCGGGACGCACGGGCGGGCGGCGTACGTGATCGATGACATTCGTCCGCTGCGTTCGATCTCGGCGGAGACGATGGCGCAGCCGATCCACCTGTTCGAGATCCCGGATGCGATTCAATACAGGGTCAAGCAGACGGGCGCTTCGCGCTTCCCGGGCAACGGCGAGTTCCGCGGCGTGAATCGCGACTACGGCGCGATGATCACTTTCTCGCTGGCCGGTGCGGACCTCCCTCATCCGAACGACGAGATCGAGCGGGAACGCAAGGCGGCGAAGCGCGCTGCCGGTGGCGGCGAGGAAGAGGGCGCCGCTGAGCAGCCCCCCGCAGCCCGGGCGCAGCGCAGAGGTCGGCCCGGCGGTCGGGGCGGATGGCCGGGTGGTCGGGGCGGATGGTCCTCCGACGGCGGCCCGCAGGTGAGCGTGGTGGTGAGGGACGCAAGCGGCGACTCGATCGCGGGCTTCCAGCGATCGGTGAAGCTCGGGGTGAACCGCATCGCCTGGAACCTGCGCCGTGATGGGTTCGAGCGGCCGAGTGCCGGTCGTGGGGGAGAGGAAGAGTTCTCCTTCTTCGGCGGCGGCTTCGGACCGGAGGTCTTGCCGGGCACGTACACCGTGGCCCTGGCGTACGGAGATCACGAGGCCGAAGGAACGGTCGAAGTCCTAGCCGATCCGCGCTACAGCCTAACGCTGGCGCAGCGGCAAGAGAAGTACGACGCGTTGATCCACGCCGGTCACGTGCAGGAGGCGCTGGCGGAAGCAGTCGAGCGGCTGCGCGGGACGCGCGACGAGATCGACAAGGTTCTCGGCATGCTCGAGGAAGCAGACGACGAAGCGAGCCCGGCGGCGGAAGGCCAAGGTGACGAGCCGGATGTCAGAGCCGACGCCGCCGCGTTGAAGAAGACGCTCACCGATCTGGAGGAGCGGCTTTGGACGCCCCCCGGCACCACGAAAGGCATCGCCCGGGACACCAGCGTCTATTCGCGCGTCCGCAGTGCCTACTCCTCGATGAACTCGTCGTGGGATCCCCCGACCGAGGGGCAGTTGATCTACTTGCGACAGGCCGAGGATCGACTACGGGACGTGTTCGACGACGTCAACCGCGTTTTCGCCGACGATGTCGCGGGGTTCCGCGCCAGGGTCGAGGAGGCCGGCATCGCCTTCCTCGAACCAAAGGAGCCGCTCGCCGTTCCGGGGCGCTAGAACCGAGGGAGAACGGATGCGAGGAGGGCGCCGCATCCAGCGCGGCGCCCTTGGCTCTAGCCGAACGGCGGGCGTTCGAGATCGACGCGCTCAATCGGTGCCGATGTCGAACAGCACGCCGCCGGTGAAGACCCAATGTTCGGCGCCACCGAGCGCCACTCTCACTTCACCATACGGGATGACGGTCGGTAGGAAATATTTGATGCCCCCGAGCAGATTCAGCCCGAACTTGTCGTCCGAGAGGTTCCTTTCGCCGAGGCTGCTGAAGTGGGCCCAGTTCATTCCCGCGCCACCGTAGAGGCCGAAGTCCTCGATGTCCAGGGGGAAGGAATAGGCGAGGTTGACGTTGATCTCCCACAGATCGAAGCCGTCGGGGAAGAAGTAATCGAACGAGCCGATCATCGAGGTGCTGGGCTCCCACGGCCAGACCCAATTCAGCCGACCGCCGAGGGCCAGGCCGGCGTTGTCAGTCCCCCAGCTCAGCTGGGCGCCGAGATCGACCTGGCCGAAGGCCGAGCTGGGTGTGACGGCCAAGGCTGCGGCGAACACCACGGGTAACAGCCTTCTCATTCTCGATCCTCCTCCCTGTAACGTTGACACGCTCGGAACCGGTGATCGAAGCCGGGTTGGTCCAAGCACAGTGCGCAAACATCTGACGATTGCGGGTCCGGCGAACGGCCAATTTGGCGGGCGGCGTACGATCCGGTCAAGCCGTGCCGTCGCCGAGGCTGCGGTAGGGTTGACGGGCGAGCGAGGCGTCGGTATAGTTGTCAGTAGCAACTATTGGAGCCAGCATGTCAAAACCGTCAACCGTTGGTGCATCGCCGCACGGCGATCCCCAAGTCAATGCCGCACAATCCGCCGATCCGTCGCTCGCCGCCGATGCCGCGGCGCTGCATCGCGTACTGGTCGATCTGAAGCGAGTCTACCAATTCCGGGACCGCGATCAGATCTGCTGTCACGACATCTCGGTGACGCAGTACTGGGCGCTCGAGGCACTGGAGCGCGGGGGCACGCTCACGCTGAACGAGCTGGCGGGGCAACTCTACCTGGACAAGAGCACGGCGAGCCGGGTCATCGACGCGCTGGAGCGAAAGGGCTACGTGAAGCGCTCGCGGCATCGGGGTGACGGACGGGCGCTGGCGCTGAACGCTACGCCCGCAGGGCGGCGGCTGTTCAAACGAATCGAGACCGACATCCTGTCGTACGAGCGAGACCTGTTGGCCGGGTTCGATCACGAGGTGCGGGCGTCGCTGGTCGAGTTGATGGAGCGGCTGGTCGAGGTCGCCGCCGCCGGTGTGCAAGCGAGCGGGGGCACATGCTGCCGCGTTGATCGGTCAGTCGTCAGGCTGGCGTACCCGACGCACGGCGCCTAGGGCTGTCGCCTTGAAACCGAGAGCGCTGCGAGCGGTATCAGTTCATGACTGGAGAGCGGCATGAAAAAGGAAGCGGAGATCCGTGAGGTTGTGAGGGAGAGATATGCGCGGGCGGCACGTCAGGCGTCGGCGTCTTCGGCAAGTTGTTGTGGGCCGGCGACGGGCGATTGCTGCGGGGGAGCGGAGAAGGGTGTCATCACTCGCGATTTGTATCCGGTAAACGAAACATCCAAGCTCCCCGAGGCCGCCGTGCTCGCGTCGTTGGGTTGTGGCAACCCGACGGCGCTGGCCGAATTGACCCCCGGCGAGGTTGTGTTGGACCTGGGCTCGGGAGGCGGTATCGATGTCCTGCTGTCGGCGCGTCGCGTCGGGCCGGAAGGCAAAGCGTACGGCGTGGACATGACGGACGAGATGCTCGAGCTGGCGAGGCGCAATCAGCGCGAGGCGCGTGTGTCGAACGCCGAGTTCCTGAAGGGGACGATCGAGAATGTGCCACTTCCCGACAAGAGCGTTGATGTTGTGATCTCGAACTGTGTGATCAACTTATCGACGGACAAAGACAGTGTGCTGCGGGAGGCGTTCCGGGTTTTGAAGAACGGCGGCCGCTTTGCGGTATCCGACATCGTAATCCAGGGTCGCTTGCCGGCGGAATTGCGAGAGAGCCTCGAGGCCTGGAGCGGCTGTGTGGCCGGTGCTCTGCACGAAGACGAGTATCGGCAGAAGTTGACGGCGGCGGGATTCGCGGACATCGAGGTAGAGGTGACACGGGTGTACGACGGTGGCGAGGTGCGCGATCTGGCCCGGGAGTTCGGCATCGAAGTCGAGGAAAGTTGGTTGGGTGAAGGTCGTCTCTGCTCGGCCTTCGTGCGGGCGCGTCGGCCGGACTGAGTCGACGGTAGGACGGTCGTCTGCCATTGCGATCTGAAGGGTCGACTGGCTAACCTGCCAGGTTGATCCGCCGAATATCGGAGTCACAGTAGGGGAGAGGAGAGGCGAGGTCCTTGGGTTGCGTGTGTAGACGGTTCGGCGACAGGGGGAGTGCGGCGCCGGGACGGTGCCTGTTGGTGGCCCTGGCGGCGGCGCACGCGTTCGCTAGCGCGTCGCAAGCGCAGGAACCTCCGGACACGATTCGTCCGGACACGGTCTTCACCGTCGAGGAGATCGCGGTGAAAGTATCCCGGCCGGTGGCAACGGCGGGTGGCGCGAGCGCGCTGACCACGCCGGTCGACTCCATCGTTGTGTCGCCGGCGCCGACGCTGCAGGAGGTCCTGCGCCGCATGCCGTTGGTGCTGATTCGCGAGAACTCGCGGGGTGAGGCGCAGCCGCAGGTTCGGGGCATGGAATCGCGTCAGGTGGCCGTGCTCGTCGACGGCGTTCCGCTGACGCTCGGCTGGGACAACCGCACCGACCTGTCCATCGTCCCGCTGACCGCGGCGCGTCAGCTGACCCTCGTGCGCGGGCTATCCTCTGTGCTTCATGGTCCCAACGCGCTGGGCGGTGTGGTGTTGGTCGACATCGCCAACGGAACGGGCGCGCTCGCGCAGCCCGAGCCGTTCAACTTCTCGGTGGGAATCGATCAGTTGGGGAACGGATCGGCGGCGCTCGGGCTCGCGACGCTCCTACAAGGTGGGGCCGGCGATCTGCTGCTGCGCGCTGGCGGTGGCTACCGCAATCGCTCCTCCGTTCCGCTAGCGTCGGGCATAACGCAACCGGTATCCGGTGAAGACCGACTGAACAGCGACTTCGAGCACTGGAACGGCTATGCCGTGGCTCGATATCAGAGCGACGGCGGGCCGTGGGTCTCGCTGTCCACTTTCGGCTTCAACTCGAATCGTGGTGTGCCGCCGGAGCTACATATCGCCGAGCCGCGCTTGTGGCGCTACCCGCAGGCATCACGCTGGGTGACGGCGTTGTCGGGCGGCACCGGTTGGCGCGAAACACCCTGGGGCGAGGGCGACCTGGAGGCGAGCTTCGGAGTCGACCTGGGCGCAACGGACATCGATACGTACGAGAGCCTGGCGTACGATTCGATAACGGGGGGTGAAAAGGGTGACGATCGAACGCTCTCGCTGCGGCTACTGGGCGATCACACGATTGGCGGCGGTGTGTTGCGAAGTGCCTGGACGTTCGCGGAGACGCGGCGCGAGTTGATCGAGGCGGGCAGCGACCCGGAAGTCTACCGTCAGAGGTTTCTCAGCGTTGGGTTGGAGACTGAGCATCCGATCTACACGGGAGGTTCAGCCGCGCCACGGGCGCGCGTGAGCGTCGGCGTCAGTGCCGACTACGCGGATACGCCGGAGACGGGCGGCAGGGAAACGCGCGATCCGATATGGGCTTGGGGCGCGCGAGCGGGCGGCACTTACGCTCTCGGCGGTGGGGGCGTGCTGGTCAACGGCGGCGTCAGTCGTCGCGTTCGGTTCCCGGCGCTGCGCGAGCTCTACTCGGGTGCGTTGGGCAAGTTCGTCGTCAATCCGGATCTCAATCCCGAGGTGCTCGGTGTGGCGGAGTTGGGTCTGACGGCCGCTCGCGGGCCGGCGGAAGCGCAGGTGGTGGGATTCTACCAGCGGCTCGAGGATGCGATCGTCCGAGTCAGCTTGGGTGATGGAAAGTTGCAGCGCCAGAACCGAGCGGAGGTTCGAAGCGTGGGCGTCGAGGTCCTGGCCAGCTACACCTGGCCGAGCGGGCTTTTGCTCTCCGGAGATTTCACCCTCAAGGACGTCAGCCAAGAGGACCCGTCGGCCCCCGAGGGGCAACAGCACCCCGAGTACCAGCCGTCGTTTTCCGGTGGAGTTGGACTATCCGTTCCGCTCGGTTACGGCGTGCGAGCTACCGGGCGAGTGCGACATCTCGGCGTGCGCTACTGCGTGCATCCCGACTTCGACGCCGAGCAGCGGCTCGCGAGCGATACGTGGATGGATATCGAGCTCGGTGGAGGCTTTGATGTCCGTTCCGGTCGGACGGGCCGCGTCGAGATCGTGATGGCGGCGCTGAACGTTACGGACGAGGCGGTCTACGATCAGTGCGGCTTGCCGCAGCCGGGACGCCTCCTGCAGCTGCAGGTGCGGCTCTTTTAACGAGAACGAGTGCGGCGCTATGGATAATGTCACCAAGGGCCGGCAGCTATCGGTGACGATCGCCGTGATCGCCGCGGTGATCGCCGGTCTGGTTATGGCCGTCGTCTGGCGTACGGGCGGCGCCCTCGACACGGCGGTCGACTTTCTTGGCCGCTGGTTTTTCGCGGTCTTCTGCACCGTGTACGCGCTGACGCAGTTGCGGGTCTACATCCTGAGACGTAAGCAGGAGGCGCGCGTGGCGGCCGGAGTTCCACCCTCGGCCTTCGGCTATTTCACCGTGCTCTGGTTTGTTCTGGCCGCAGCGGCGGTTGTCTACGGCATCCGCGGTGGTGGTGGTTGGTGGGAAACGGCCGCCTGGGTGACGATCGTCGCGGTCATTTGCATTCAGCTGTTCGTGCTCGGTCGGCTCATCCATCGCGCCAATCCGCGGTAACATCGCTGGCATCTCGAGGCCTCCCTGACGGGAACAGTCGGGGGGGTCTCGTTGTACCTAGGTGCCGGACCCCAACCGTTCGAGGTCGAGATATGAATCGTGTTAGTACGATGCTGTCTGTGTTTGGTTTGCTCTTCTTGAACTTCGGTGCCTTGTTAGGCTGCTCCGACGCCACCGAGCCGGAGGACGACTCGACGAATGGCCCCGGCTCGGGCGCGGCCGCTCTAGCGGCGGAAGTCGTGGTCAGTGGATTGAGCGCGCCGATCTATTTGACGGCCCCCACCAGTGACTCGCGCCTCTTCATCGCCGAGCAGGCGGGACGAATTCGCGTCGTCGAGGCGGGGCAGCTTCTCGCCACTCCATTTCTCGACATCAGCGATCGCGTTGTCAGCGGTGGCGAGCGAGGGTTGCTGAGCTTTGCCTTTCATCCTTCGTACGACACGAATGGGTACCTCTACGTCAGTTACACCGGCGATGGCGGCGAATCGAGAATCGAGCGCTATTCCGTGACGGGCAATCCCCATGTGGCGGACCGGGCGTCGGCGAAACTGATTCTGACGGTGTCTCAGCCATTCTCGAACCATAACGGCGGTCTGATCACTTTCGGCCCGGACGGCATGCTCTACCTCGGACTGGGCGATGGCGGAAGCGGGGGCGACCCGCAGGGTCACGGACAAGACACGAGTACCGTGTTAGGCGCGCTGCTGCGAATCGACGTCGATGGGGGCGACCCGTATGCCGTGCCGGCGGACAATCCGTTCGTGGGCGGCGCCGGCGCCGACGAGATCTGGGCCTATGGGCTGAGGAATCCCTGGCGGTTCTCCTTCGATCGTCAGGCGGGCAAGCTGTACATTGCGGATGTCGGTCAGAGCCAGTGGGAGGAGGTCAACGTCGTCACGGCGACGGCGGCCGGGCTCAACTACGGGTGGAATGTCATGGAGGGCGCGCACTGTTTCGCCACGGATCCGTGCGATGCTGACGGTCTGGTTCTGCCGGCGCTGGAGTACGGCCACTCGGAGGGTTGTTCGATTACCGGCGGATACGTGTACCGCGGCGCGGCCATCCCTGAGATCCAGGGACACTACTTCTACTCGGACTACTGCCGGGGATTCCTGCGTAGCTTTCGCTATACGGGCGAATCGGTGACCGACGAGCGGCAGTGGGATGTGGGAGGCTTGGGCAACGTGCTCTCGTTTGGCGAGGACGGTTTGGGCGAGCTGTATGTGCTGTCTGGCAACGGGAACGTCTACAGACTCGTTGATTCGAACTGACCGTCGGCCGTCAGCGCTGCCGGCGTACCTTCAGAACTGGCGCCGGTATCCGATCAAGAGTTGGAGTGAGCGGTTCCGGTTTGTGATGTCGTCTTCGGTGTCGTTGATGTCGGCGATGCCATAGTCGTATCTGAGGTCGGCCAGGAAAGCGCCGGGCCCCGAACCCAGCTCGACGCCGATGCCGAAGACGAGCCCGAAATCGGTTGATTTGATATTATCCTTGCAATCGCTGGGCGGCTCGTCCGTGTCGGGCTTCACCTCACAGCTCAAGGCGAACCCGAGAGTGGGCCCAGCGTACAGACGAGGCTGCGCGCTTTCGCTCTCGACGGCCAGGTTGATCCCGATCGGCAGCAACAGCTCGAGGTAATCGATGTCCGTCGTCACCGTCAGCGGCGCACCCGTGCCGATGTCCGCACCCTCAACCTTGGCCCCCTTCTGGATGTAGGAGACCTCCGGGAGAATCACCCAGTTGTTGGAGATCTTGATGCCGGCGTAGACGCCTGCCATGAAACCGGTCTTCGAATCGGTATTGATCTGTTCGCCCGACAGCTCCGAGTAAGAGAGGCCGCCACGGAGGCCCACCGAAATCTGCGCCTGCGCGGTACTGGTCAGTAGCAGCACGAACAGCCCGGGAGTCGCGAGCGCGATCAGTCTATTCATCTCGAGTGCTCCGTTTCGGCGTTCCGGCCCATCATCCGACGTTGCCTTCGGCGACGAGCAGACTCGGAAGGACTTGTTTCCGCTGCGATCGTTGCCCGTGGCAAACTGAGAAGCACCGGTTGGACTGTCAAGCAGAGTGGCTCGGCAGCGAGTATCTTAGAGCGATCGGACGACAACCAAGTTACGGCACTCACAGGCAGGAGGTCGACGATGATACGCGTGGGGCGACTCGTGCTCGTTGTATCTTTGATAGGATTGGCCGGCTGCGGCGGGTCCCGGACCGATGCGGACCGAGTTCTCGCGGATCTCTTCTCGGGCGAGGGCGCCGAGTGGATCGATATGAGCTACGCCTACGACGAGAACACGATCTTCTGGCCCACCGCGCAGCCCTTCGAGCTCGAGGTCGTGTCGGCAGGCATGACCGAGGGCGGCTACTACTACGCGGCGAACAACTTCCGCCTGGCCGAACACGGTGGCACGCACCTGGACGCTCCGATTCACTTTTCTCGGGGCAGCCACACCGCGGAACAGATACCGCTCAGGAGGCTGGTCGGTGAGGCGGCTGTGGTGGATGTAAGCGCGGCGGCGGCGGCTGACCCTGACTACCAGGTCTCGGTCGCCGACCTCGAAGCCTGGGAGGAGGAGAACGGTGCGATCCCGGAGGGCGCCATCCTGCTCCTGCACACCGGTTGGGGCGATCGCTGGCCGGACAAGGAGCGCTATTTGGGCACCTCGCTCAGCGGTGCAGAGGCGGTCCCGCAGTTGCACTTCCCCGGCCTGCACCCCGACGCCGCCCGTTGGCTGGTCGAGAATCGCCGCATCGACGCCCTCGGGATCGACACGCCGAGCATCGACTACGGGCAGTCGACGACCTTCGACAGCCACCGGATCCTCTATCCCGAGAACATCCCAGCGTTTGAAAACGTAGCGGCGCTCGATCGCCTGCCGGCGACGGGCGCGTACGTCGTTGCGCTGCCGATGAAGATCGCCGGTGGGAGCGGGGGACCGCTGCGGATAGTCGGTATCATTCCGCGCGCTCCCGCTCGGTAGATGCTTCGTCGCTGGGGGCGGGTCGTCTCGCTTCGGCCTCCCCCGCGCTCACGCCTGCTGGCGTGACCGCGGGGTCGCAAAACCAGCTCCGCTCCGACGACCCGCCCCCAGCCTCTCGAAGGATCAAGAGCGAACTTGGCCGGGAGGCTTGCTCGAACGTGACGAAGCAAAAGAGGCCCTCCCTTGAAGGAGGGCCTCTTCGGCGTTGGTCGCGTCGTGCTTTTTACTTGCAGACCGCCTTGCCGCGCTCGGCATAATCGCGTGGCGCCGCGATGTCGCCGTGGTACGTGGCGCACTCGATTTCATCCTTGCTGACCACCGCGGCCCAAGCGTGTGGCTGCGCCTCGAACAGGATCACCTCGTCCTCCGTTGGGATCATGACTTTCATGCCCTGTTCGCGTGCCTGGCTAGCGGCTTCGATTATCTCGTCCAGACTCTGGTAGTACTCGCCCGTCTCCTGGTACTGGTGCTCTTGGATAGTCGCCATCATCCGCAGGATCGCCTGCAGGCGGAACTTGTTGGCTTCTATCGGGCCCCCGGACAGGGTGGAAAAGGTGATCGGGATCGCCACCCAGACCGGCACGACCTCGTCTTCGTTGAGCGCGGGTGTGAACTCGAAATCGAATGCCGCCGCCAAAGCGGCCTGATCAAGAGCGTGATTGCGCGAACTCTCGTGGAGCTTCGTGCTCCGGACCGTTCCTCCCTCATCGATATGGACCCAGACGACCGCGGTTCCGCCCACGCCCGCGGCCTTCAGCGAATCCGGATAGTACCGCTCGACCGCGTCGATGGCCGCGTCCTTGTCCTTGAGGTCGGGCCGGGTCGTGAACGGCGTGAACTCGGGTCGTGCGGTGTCCTGGGGCGCTGCGGTCTCGGGTGGCTGGTCCGAGTCCAGCCCTGGCATCGATGACCCGCCGCCTCCCGTCGCCGGGCTGGGGGCCACAAACGCCAGCACGGTCAGCGAAGCGGCGAGCGCCACGGCGATGGCCAGCCTACGACCTCGATCCTTCGGAGCCTTCTCGATCATGTTGCGCAGCCTCTCTTCCAGAAACGACCGTGGTTCCGCGAACGCCGCCGGCACGAAACTCGGATTGGTCGAGCGCCTTCCAACGGCGAGCAGAAGCTCCCCATACAGACGCGTGTCGACGCCTTGCCCGAGCACCCGGCGGTCGCAGTCAACCTCCAGGGCGAGTCTCAGGCGTCGGAGTTGCCACCAGAGCGGTAGATTCCAGGGGACGACCGCCAGCGCGACGAGCGCGATCAACAGCAGCCGATGATCGCCGGCCCGCAGATGCTCCTCTTCGTGCAGCAAGATCAAGCGGCGCAGCTCTTCATCCAGCTCCAAGACCCAGGCCGGTATCACGATCCGGCTGCGGAACAGTCCCGATACCGCCGGTCCGATTCCGCTCGACACGAAGACCTCGCGCCTCCCGATGGCCGTCGGCGACCAGCCACCGCGTTCGCGTCGCAACCGCAGGTAGGAGCGCGCGAGGAAGGTCAGGACCAAAGCGGAGCCCAACGCCCAGCAAGCCAGCAGTAGCTCGTTGATGGACGCGGCCGGGAGTGGAGACTGGCCGCCCGCGGCAACGGGCGCCGTCGCGCTCCCCTCGATCCCGACGATCGCCTCGATCGCGGGCAATAGCGGTTCGCTCAACATGGGAAGCGCGGTCGGAAAGACGTACACGAGTGCGGGCAGCGTGAAGGAACCGGCCATGGCCCCCAACCACAACCAGCGAACCGGGCGCCGGTAGAGACGAAGACCACGCTCCGCAGCCAGTGCGGCCAGACCGAACAACAGCGAGACGAGCAGGCAGTAGGCCATCCAGGCGAGTGTCATCGGTCAACCTCCCCGTCGAGCCGCTCGTCCAGGAGTCGGCGCAGTCGGAGCAGTTCCTCATCCGATAGACTGTCGTCGGAGACGAGCTGCGTCAGTAACGCTTCCGGCGAGCCGCTGAATACCTTGGCCAGAAGGCGCCGCAACGCGCTGGCACCGGCTTCTTCCCGCGCGACGGTAGGCAGGTAACGGTGCGCTCGCCCGTCCGGCTCGTGGCGGACGTGACCTTTGGCCTCCAAGACACGCAGCATGGTGAGGACGGTCGTGTAGGCCAGATCGGGCTCGAGCTGCTCCTGTACCTCACGGACGGTCGCCGAGCCCATCGCCCAGAGCACAGCCATGACGTCGAGTTCGCGGTCGGTGAAGGTAGGAGACATGTCGGGGACTCCGGTCGTGCTACTAATGTCTTAGTAGATAATAGGGTCGCGGCTGTGGTTTGTCAACTATGAACCTAGTAGGTCCGCGACGCGCGCGGCCGGACCCCCGTCACTCGTAACGCAGCGACTCCACCGGGTCGACTCTGGCCGCCCGGCGCGCCGGCAGCACGCCGGCGATCAGGCCGATCGACATCAGGATCGCGGCGCAGGCGAGGGCGATGGGCCAGGAGAGCTTTGGGTTGGCCAGGTAGACCATGGCGCCGTCATCGGCGGGCAGGCTATCGACGAGCAGAACGACGGCGACCGAGAAGACGAGCCCGACCAGACCGCCGATCAGCGTGAGCGCCAACGACTCGAAGATGAACTGGCTCATGATGTGTCGCTTGCGGGCGCCGATCGACAGCTTGATGCCGATCTCCTTAGTGCGCTCCTTGACCACGACGTACATGATGTTGGCGACGCCGACGCCGGCGACCAGGAGCGTCAAGGCGCCGACGAGGCCCAGAAAGATCTCGATGCCGAGGGCGATCTGGTTGCTCATCTTCTCGTCCTCGATGAAATCCCACATGGGCAGCGCTCGGTCATCCTCCGGGTCGAATTGATACCGTGCGCCCATCACGCGGAAGATCTCACTCTTGACGAATTCGGCGCGGGCCGGGTTCACCGGGCGCAGCAACAGGTGACTGACGTAGCGCTGGCCGTACACGGTCTTGAAGGTCGAAGCCGGGATGATGGCCCGGCGCGCGTCGGGCCCGTTGTTCATGCTGTCCTGGAACTTCTTCTGCATCACGCCGATGACGATGAAGGGAAGATCATCGAGCATGACGGTTTGCCCGACCGGGTCCGCGTCCTCGAACAGCTGCTCGGCGATCTCGTTTCCGAGAAACAGGACTCGGCGCTTCTCGTCCAGGTCGCGCTGGTTCAGGAAGCGGCTGCCGGCCTGTGGGAACATGCGCCGCATGTCCTGGAAAGCGGGATACACGCCTTCCATGTAGGTCGTCGTCTTGTTGTCGCCGGCCTTGAGCGTTGTGCCCCAACGACCGTAGGAGGGGCTGACGAGGTCGAGTTCCTCGATGGAACGGCTGAGAAGCTCGAGGTCTTCCTCGGTGAGCCGAATGCGTCTTCCCTTGGGCAGTCCCTCGAATTCCTTGCTGGTCGTGCCGCCGTAGACCATGAAGATGCGCTCGCCGGCGTTGAGCAGTCCCTTGACGATGGCGTGGCGCAGACCTTCGCCGAAGGCGAGCAGGAGTATGACGGCGATCGTACCCCAAGTGACCGCGAACATGGTCAAAAAGACGCGTGTCTTCTGACCCTTCAGATCACCGATGAACTCGCCGAACAGTATGCGCCACATGGTCCGTTACCTGTCAGTGCCTGAGGCATTCCACGGGATCGAGATTGGCGGCCTTTCGGGCGGGGAAGAATCCGGCCAGCAGCGCGACCATCGTCAGAAGCAGAATCGTGGCGCTGGCGACGAGCAACGATATCGTTGGAACGCCGATGAACTCTTGCATGGGCAGCAGCTGGCCGATCTTCACCAGCCCGAGGGAAATCAGAAAGCCAAGCAGCGCTCCGCAGCCGACGACGACGAAGGTCTGTCCGAGGAACTGCAGCATGATGTCGCGCTTGCGCGCGCCGACCGAGCGGCGGACGCCGATCTCACGGGTTCGCTCGCGCACGACGATGTACATGATATTGGCTACGCCGATGCCGCCGACGGTCAAAGTGAAGGCGCCGACGACCCCGAGAAACGTATTCATGCCGATGAAGATCTTGTCGATAACCTCCTCGAACTCGCTGGTATCCCATTCCATCAGGGCATCTTCGTCGGTGGGATCGAAGTGATACTTCCTACCCAAGACCTCGTTGACGCGCCGCTCGACCGACTTGACGACCTGGGCCCTGGATGTCCGATAGACGAAGTTGGCCACGTATCGCTGCCCGAAGATCGCTTTGTGCGTCGTCGCGGGGATGAAGACCCGGTCGCGGTCGCGAGAATTGTAGGATGAATTCTGTTCCTTTTGCTTCAGTACTCCGATGACCGTGAACGGTATGTCGCCGACGTAGACCTGCTTGCCCACGGCGTCTTCTTCTTCGAAGAGCAGCTCCTCGAGCTCATTGCCGAGGAAGGCGACGCGCCGCCGTTCGTCCATATCCGCTTGGCTGATGAAGCGTCCGCCCCAATCGGCGATCACGTTGCGCATGTCGCCGTACACGGGGTAGACGCCGGTGACGTTGGGAAAGGCGCTGTTGCGGCCGCGCCGAACCGGGACGCGCCAGGTGCTGTACTCGGGACTGATCTCGACGATGTCCGGTATCTCCT
>JASFMO010000043.1:0-14754 GCA_050117535.1 Gemmatimonadales bacterium
CTGGGCGGCGGTGCTGTGTTTGTGGCTGGCGATGCGACGCGGGCGGCGATGGGCGCTGGCGCTTGGCGCAACGTGCGGCGTGGCGGCCGTGCCCCTGTTCGCCTACAACTGGGCCACCACGGGGCACGCGTTACGGTTCGGGTACACGCTTCTCTGGGGCCCGGGTCACGGACTCGGCTTCCACCCCGACCCTTGGGGTGAACCCTTCACCCCCCTCCGCTCGTTCGCGAACACGGCGCTCGATTTTCAGCGGCTGAATGTGGACCTGTTTGGCTGGCCTCTGCCGTCCCTGCTCTTTCTCCTGCTGGCCGTCGCGGTCGCGGCTCGTGATGAGCGTGTGGGAAGAACCGCTGGGATCCTCGTGGCCCTCTTCGCGGCCGCGCCGCTCGCGTACTTTTTTTACTGGCATCACGACAGCTACCTGGGGCCGCGATTCCTGTACGCCTCGCTCGTGCCTGCCGCACTGTTGACCGCCGCCGGGATCGGGTGGCTGGATCGACGTATGTCGCGCTGGCGGTCGGCCCTTCGGATCGCCGTGGCTGCGGCGATCCTATTCGGGCTGGCGGTTTCTCTGCCGCAGAATGCGGGGGTCGTGGCCGGCATGGCGCCGGATTTCAAGTTGCGCCCCGAGTCGCAAGTGCAGCGGGCCGGCATCGACCCGGCCGCTGTGGTCTTCGTGAAAGTTGGGTGGGGTAGTCGATTGACGGCGCGGCTTAGGGGATGGGCGGTGCCGGCGGCCGAAGTCGAGCGCAGCCTTCATTCTGTCGATGGCTGTCGGCTTCAGCGTGCGCTGGACGATGCGGACTCTATGGTCGTGCAGGGGCGCGACCGGGCGCTCGTGCGGGCGGGCCTCCGGCGACGCTTGGCCGAATGGCGGTCGGCGGACCTGGCGGTGAGCGCCGGCCGGTTGGCTGATGCCGCGGTGCGGGTGGATGCGAGCCGACTGTTGACCGAGCGATGCCTCGAGGAAGCTCGTTGGGACGAGAGTGGTTTCATTCGGTTCGAGCCGTTCATCTGGCGCAACGATCCCTGGTTGCAGCAGGGCGTTATCTACGCCCGTTACCTATCGTTGGAGAGCAACGGGCAGCTGATGGGCCGGTTTGCCGAGCGACGGGGCTATCTGTTCGCGCGGCCTTCGCGTGAACCAGAGGCGGAGCCGGAGTTGTTACCCATCGCGCTTCCACGCTCCGCTGGGGGTGACGAGACCGGCGTGCCGGTTTCGTCGAGCGCGAGATGATGTCACGGCGAGTCTTCGGAGAAGGGCGAGCCCACCGCCTGTTGGCGGCGCTAGCCGTGGCCCTGACCATCGGAGCCCTTGGGGTCTGGGCGCAGAACTCCGCCTTGGTCGGCGTCAACTACGACGACGGCATTTATGCGCTCTTGGCCAAAGCGGTCGCCCAGGGGGACGGGTATCGTCTGACCTTCCTGCCGCAAGAGCTGCCGGGCGTGAAGTATCCGCCGGTATACCCACTCAGCCTGGTGCCGTTTTGGACGCTCGCGGGTTCTCAGGAATCGGCGCTACAGGCGATGAAGATCTGGAATGGTCTGTTGATCGGAATCGCAGCCGGCCTGTTCGCGCTGCTGTTGGCCGGTCTGCGTATCCTGCCGACCTATCTGGCCGCGGCTGGCGCACTGCTCAGCTTCGCCGCCGGCTCGATGATGCTGGTGACCGCCGGGCTACTGTCCGAGCCTACCTATCTGGTGATTCTGTTCGGCGCGCTATGGGCAACCGACGCTATTCCTCGTGAAGAGCGCTGGCTGGGCTTTGTCGCGGCGGGCCTGCTGGCCGCCTTGGTACTGCTGACCCGAGCGGTGGGGATCGCGGCGGTTGGCGCCGTGATCGTCGGGTTGTGGGCGCGGGCAGGCCGCCGGGCGGCGGCGATCGGGGCCGCCACAGCGATCGCGGTTACCCTGCCTTGGGTGGCATACACTCTGACCCATGTCGGGGCTGTGCCCGAAGCTCTGGTGCCGCGCTACGGCTCGTATGCTGAGCTCTACCTGGCGAATTTGGCTGGATCTCCCGAGATGGCATTGGCGATTTTCTGGACGAACCTCGGGGCCATCCTCCAGACACTGGGTGGTAAGCTGGTTCCCCAGTTGGGACCCTTGGCCCAGACCGTCATCGGTGGACTTCTGATCGTGTTTGCGGCGCTCGGTTCACGGATCGTCGGAGGCCGGGCGCCAGCGACCGTCACTTATCCGTGGCTCTATCTGGCGCTCGTGTCGGTATGGTCGTTCCCTCCCTTCCGCTTCGTGTTCATCGTTTTCCCCCTGCTCTTGGTCCTGGCCGCCGTCTGCTGGCTGGAAACTGCGAGACGGGTGGTGACGGCCGTACCGCGGCCGGTTTGGGGGAGCGCTCTGCGTTTCGCGGTGATCGCCATCGGCCTACTCGCGCCACTCAATCTGGCGTACACAGAGGGCCGTGCCCTTGGTCGGCGGGTTTGGGATGGTGCAGCGCTGCAAAAGTCGACGGCCAGCGCCGGCCTGATCGAATGGGTTCGCAGCAACACACCGAAGGACGCCGTGGTCGCCTTCGAGTTCGATCCTTTGGTCGCGCTCCATACGGGACGGCGCGCCGTGCCCAACAACTACGAGCCCGTTCACGTTTGGTACCGGAGTGGCGAGCCTCCATTGGAACCGCTGGCCGGGTTGTTCGTCACGGCAGGGGTTGATTACGTCGCGGTGCGCGGCGACGTGCCGCAGGCGGCGTCCACGATCGATTCGTTGTTGGAGGCTTACCCCAGCAGCCTCCACCTGCGGTACGTCGACCCGCAGGGTGTCCTGATATTCGCGGCTGACCTCGAAGCCTTTGCGAGTCACGAACCTGATGATGCGGCGGACCGTCGCGGCGGACGCTGACGGGACATGAGCGAAGGAGGAATGCGGTTGGGTTCTCTTAACCGAAATCGGGCCTCGGTGCTGGTCGTCGTCGGGGCCGCGTTGCTGGCGGTACTGGTGTTCGCGAATTCGCTCGCCAACGGCTTCGCCTACGATGACGTTTGGATCATCCAGGACCGCGATCTGGTCCACGGCCTGGGACGTTTGTCTGAACTTCTCACCGTCGACTACTGGCCGCCCGGTTTCGGTAGCGGTCTGTATCGCCCGTTCGTGCTGTTGACGTTCGCCTTCGATTGGTGGTTGTGGGGCGGTGCCCCGTTCGGCTTCCATCTGGTGAACGTCTTGCTTCACGCGGCGGTCACGGCCGGCCTGTCCGCCCTACTGCTCCGCTTCTTCCCGTGGTGGGCCGCCTTGCTGGGTGGGGTGGTCTACGCCGTGCATCCGGTCCATACCGAAGCCGTCGCCAACGTGGTGGGACGGGCGGAACTACTGACCGCCTTATTTGTCATCTTGGCTTGCCTCGTCTATGTCGGTGCGGTGAGGCGGCACGGCCGGTTGAGCGTAGGCCGGGTGATGGCCATCGCCGCGCTCTACGCCCTCGCCGTGCTGTCGAAGGAGTTGGGCGTCGTGCTGCCGGCGCTCTTGCTCGTTCTCGATCTTCCCGAGCTGGCGCGCGGGAAGGGACCTCGGCTACGCTCCTATGTCCGCGCGCGGCTGCCTCTCCTCGCGGCGCTGACCGCTGTCCTTCTCGGCTATCTGGGGATGCGCTGGTTTGTGTTGGGCGCGCCGATCGAGAGCGTCCCGGCCCGGATCTTCATTCCCGACGCCAGTCTCGCCACCCGCGTCTTCACGATGGCTAGGGTATGGCCCCGTTACTTCCAATTGCTGTTCATCCCGACGGAGCTCTCGGCCGACTACTCGCCGGCGGTGATTTTGCCCGCCAGCCAATTGACACCTTTGGGAGCGCTGGGCATCGGGCTCGTTGTGGCGATGGTGGTCTTGGCTGCGAGCAGCTACCGGCGCTGGCCCGAACTGACCGTTGCCGTGGCTTGGGCGGCGATTGCGCTTCTACCGGTCTCGAACCTCGTTTTCATTGCCGAGATCGTGCTGGCCGAAAGGACACTGTATTTGCCGTCGATGGCCGTGTCGATGATCGTGGCGATCGCCGCGGTCGCGTCGCAGGCGCAAGTGCGACGCTGGGTTGTGACGGCATTGGTCATTTGGGTGGCCGGGGCCTCCTTCGCCACCGTTCGCCGCAATCCAGTTTGGCGCGACACCGAAACGGTCTTCGCTGACATTGTAGAGCACCACCCCGAGTCGGTACGGGCCCTGTGGTGGCTTGGCGATCAGCGACGAAGTCAAGGCGACTGGGAGGGTGCCAAGCGTTGGTACTACCGCTCGCTGGAGATCTGGCCTTATCAAGCGGAGGCACTGGCCGAGTTCGCGGTCTACCTGAATGACCACGACGATCTGGCCGAGGCCGAGGTGAGTGCCGAGCGTGCGATCGCGTTGGCTCCGGAGCACGCTGACAACCACATCCTTCTCAGCGTCATTCGCCTGCGGCAGAACGATCCCGTCGGGGCATTGGAGACTGTGAATCGAGCCCAGTCGATGATCGGTGAGCACGCGCTATTCGATCGACTGAGGGCCGACGCCTACGAGCAGAGCGGGCGGTTTGCGGAGGCGGCCGTGGCAATGGAGGCCTCTCTTAGCGGCACAGGCACGCGCCCGAGTTCCGGAGATTGGGTGAGGCTGGCGCGTCTCCGCGCCGCCGCCGGGGACGAAAGCGGAGCTCTCCGGGCTCTCGATGCCGCGGAGCGATCACCGGGAGAAGACCGGGCGCTGATCGACTCACTCCGCGCTGTGATTGGACGTTCGCCGTGAGGCGGCTGGCAAGGAGCGGGCTAAGCCACATTGGCGGTGGCCGTGCGCCGGAGTTCCTGAAGGCGTCGCTGGCGGGATGCGAACAGCCTTGCAGAATGCGTGTCCAACGACGGAAAAGTGGTTTCAGACTACGGGGCTGCGTTCCAGATAAGTATATATCTACTATGGGTTTGGCTTCTCAGCCCCGTTTTTGGCCCCAAGCTTGCCGATGAGGTCGGCGGAAGGAATATCGTCGTCGGACGATCAGAAGAAGCAAGGAGGAGGAAAGGATGAATCAGAAGGGTTTCACGCTGATCGAGCTGCTGATCGTGGTCGTCATTATCGGCATTTTGGCCGCGATCGCGATCCCCAAGTTCGCCAACACGAAGGAAAAGGCTTACGTCTCGGCGATGAAGTCTGACCTTCGCAACCTGGCGGCGGCCGAGGAGGCCTATTTCGCCGACTACCTGACGTATACGACCGCCCTGGGTAATCTCGACTATAACGCGAGTCAGGGCGTGGCCGTCAACATCACGGACGGCGACGGGATCGGCTGGGTGGCGGCCGCCACACACACCGGCACGACCATCGATTGCGAGCTCTACTACGGTAACAAGACGGGGACGACGGCTACGCAGGAAGGTGTCGTCCGGTGCCAGTAGGTGGCACCGCCAGATTGTAACTGTGAAAGCGAGGGTAGCGCGGAGTCCAACTCCGCGCTATTCTTTTGGGGGTTCCCCGCCTGCGTAGTCCCGGAACGGAAGTCCCCCGCAGTGTGAAGTCACCCTGAACTCTGTAGAGACTTGGTAGCGGTAGCGTCACTGCGTCGTGAATTGGTCGTCGCGCTTGCGTTGTTGCTTGCCGCGGCTCTCGTGCTAGCGGGAGTGACCGTTCTATTAGGGCTGCCCGTCGGAAGTTCGACGCGCACCGTCGTGCTCTTCCTGGTCGGGCTGTTCGTGGTGGACGTTGGGCTACTCTTGATCGTTGGCGACTATCTGCTTCGCCAGGTCGTGCTGAATCCGATCCGCTCGATTCAGCACGGAGCCGAGGCGATCGCTCGCGATGACTACTCACGTCGGATCCAGGTGGAAGGGGCCAAGGAGTTCCAGCGCCTGGCGGCCAACGTGAATGAGATCGCCGTGAAGCTGATCCAGAACCAGAAACGACTGAGCGACAACATACGGTCACTCAACGAAGTGAACCGAGCGCTGACCGAGGCTCGGGACGAGCTGGTGCGGGCGGAGAAGTTGGCCTCAGCGGGTCAGCTCGCCGCCGGTATCGCTCATGAGATCGGCAATCCGCTGGGAGCGGTGCTGGGCTACCTCGAAGTGGCGGAACGGCGGCCAAACATCGGCCAGGACATGATCGATGACATGCGGCGCGAAGCGCGGCGGATCGACCGGATCGTCAAGGGTCTGCTCGACTACGCTCGGCCGCGCCAGCCCGCTCCGCGGACCATCGAGGTGAACGAAGTCGTGAGCGGCGCACTGGAGCTTGTGGAATCGCAGGGCCACTTCAAGGATATCGATCTAATCCTCAGTCTCGGCGACGCCGTGCCAGCCGTCCTCGCCGATGCGCACCAACTGGAACAGATCATGGTGAACCTGTTGCTGAATGCGGCCCAGGCCGTCGACGGTAGCGACAGGCGATGGATCCGCGTCAGCACAGAGCAGGTGCCGTTCGAGGCGACCATGCCGCCTGCCAGGCGGCGGGATGACCCGCCCGGCATCGACTACTCGCACCTGCGTCGCCTGCAGGCACGAAGAGAAGGCCTGACTCCGCCACCGATGTCCAAGGGTGCCAACGTCGTGCGTATTTCGGTCCGGGACAGCGGGCCGGGCATCCCGCCGGAGATCGGGGACCGCGTGTTCGACCCCTTCTTCAGCACGAAGGAGACAGGGCAGGGTACAGGCCTGGGGCTGGCCGTCTCGGCGCGGTTGATCGAGGCGATGGGAGGGACCATTCAGGTCGAGACTCCGGAAGGTGGCGGCGCTTGCTTCGCCGTTTACCTGCCGGCAGCACGAACCGAGGAAAGAATAAGTGAAAGTACTGGTCATTGACGACGAAGCCGGGGTGCGCCGTACCCTTTCGATGATTCTGGAGGACGAGGGTTATCAGGTCGCGTCCGCCTCCGACGGCAAAGAGGGGTTGGAGCGCGCGCTGAAAGAAGAGCCGGACCTGATCCTCTGCGACATTCGCATGCCGCGCCTGGGCGGTTTGGATTTCCTCGAGGAATACCGCAAGCAAAACGGTCAAGCGCTGGTCATCGCCATCACGGCTTACGGAAGCAACGAGCTTGCCGTCGAGGCCATGCAGAAGGGGGCGTACGACTACCTACCGAAGCCGTTCACAACGGCAGAGGTCGTACTGACGCTTCGCAAGGCGGAAGAGCGCGAGAAGTTGCGGCGTGAAGTGACGCGCCTCAGACAGCGGGTGAAGGCGGATCAGCGATACCCGGAGATCGTCGCCAAGAGCGCGGGGATGCGCGAGGCGCTGGAGTTGAGCACGAAAGTCGCCCAGCACCCTTCGACCGTGCTGATCACCGGAGAAAGCGGGACCGGCAAAGAGCTGATCGCACGTCTGACTCATCAAGCGGGCCCCCGGGCTCCGCAGGCGTTCGTGCCGATCAACTGCGGGGCGATTCCCGAGAACCTGCTGGAGTCCGAGCTGTTCGGACACGTCAAGGGCGCGTTCACCGGTGCCCACACCGATCGGGCCGGGCTGTTCGAGGAGGCGGACGGGGGTACGCTGTTCTTGGACGAGATCGGCGAGCTTCCGTCTCAGCTGCAGGTGAAGCTGCTGCGCGCATTGCAGGAAGGCGAGATCCGCCGGGTCGGCGGTAGCACGGCCCGGCAGGTCGACGTCCGAATCATCGCAGCGACGGCTCGCGACCTAGAGCAAGAGGTGCGCGAGGGCACGTTCAGGTCCGACCTGTACTACCGGATCAACGTCGTCCAAATCCACCTTCCGCCGCTGCGCCATCGCTCCGAGGACATTCCGCATTTGGCGCGACATTTCGTCGAGAAGTTCGCGAAGCAGCTGGGAGTGAGCGTGTCGGGCTTCGAGCCCGGTGCGATGAAGTTGCTGTTGGCCCATCCCTGGTACGGGAACGTGAGACAGCTGGAGAATGTCGTCGAACGTGCCATGGTGCTGGCCGAAGGTCCGACGGTGAAAGAAGAAGATCTGCCGGACTTCATTCGCCACCCGGAGACGGCCATCAACGGGCCTTCCGAAGCGCTGCCCGCTGACGAGCTCTCGATCAAGAAGCAAACGGCCGAGCTCGAGCGGCGCCTGATCGGTCGGGCGCTTCAGGTCACGGATGGAAATCGGACGAAGGCGGCCGAGTTACTGGACCTGAGCTACCGCGCGCTGCTCTACAAGATTCGGGACTACGGTCTGGGTTAGTCGTCCCCCACCACCCAAGCCCCCGACCCGGGTGCTTGAGCGGAGGCGGCGGCGCCCCTCAGGGGCCGCCGCCTTCGTGTTGACCATCCGTTGATCGCCACCCCCTATCATCACGCGGCAGGTCGCGAGCGCCCGACGTCGACTCCCGCGCTGGCCAGTCATCAGAACGCCGCCGGTCCCGGCCGCGGGCCGCGGTCTCGGGCAAGCTCGCCGACCACCTGGGTGCGAAAGGAGGTGGATCCGTTGGAACGAGGGCCGGGCGTAGGATTCACGCTGGCGGAGGCGCTGCTCGTGACGACCGCCATCGGGCTGGTCGCGCTGATCGCCTTCCCCAGCTTGGTGCGGGCTCGGGCGCGGGTGGATGTCGCCGCCGCGCGCGAGGCCTTCGCGGCGACTCACTCTCTCGCTCGCCAGGTGGCGGCGCAGTACGGACGCCTGTGCCGGTTGCACCTGGACCCTGGTGACAACCGATTCTGGGTGACCGTCGACACATCGGCCATACCCGGGGCGGCGGTCCTCGATACGGTACAGCCGGTTGTGCGTGTGGCGGAGCAGTTCGGTGGTGTGCAGATCGACGCGGCGCCTCACACCTTCTGCTTCGATGCTCGCGGACTCGCCACAGCGCGCGCCGACTGCGACTTACCCAACGCCACCGTCGTATTCAGACGCGGCGGCGTGAGGGAAACGGTCTCCATATCCCGGTTGGGAAGGCTGTTTCTCCGATGAGGCACGCGGCTGCGATCCGTGACACACACGGTCTCACGTTGGTCGAGCTCGTCGTCGCCCTGGTGATGCTCGGGGTGGGCTTGCTGGGTCTATCAGCGGCGATAGGGGTCATCGCGCGCATGACCACGGCCTCGGCGTTGATGGCACAAGCGCGCTTCGCCGCTCGGGCGCAGATCGAGGCGTTGCTGGCCATGCCGCCGGATCGACTCGCTCCCGGCGAGTGGCGGCGCGGAGAACTCGTGATGGTGTGGCAAGTCAGCGGCGACGAACCTCGCCAGATCGTGCTCGGTGTACGCCACGCTCTGGGGTCGCAGGAGGTCCGCGACACACTGACGACGGTGGCCCGTTTTCCATGACCGGCCTTCGGGTGGGAGGAGGCAGGCGCAGAGTGGTCGCCGGTCACAGCCCGTCGAACCGGCGTGGCCTGACGGCCGTCGAAGTGGTCGTTGTCCTCGGCCTGTTCGCATTCGTGCTTGCCTCGGCCGGTGCCATTCTGATCTCGCAGCAGCGCTTCTACTCCCGCAACGCCGACGTGGCGGCAACGAGGAGCGCGGCCGGCGCAGCGGCCGAGTTGTTGACGGCGGAGCTGAGGGGAATAAGCGCGGCGGGCGGCGGGTTGTATGGCTTTGCCCCGGATAGTCTGGCGATTCGCTCCACCACAGGCGTGGGGGTCGTGTGTGGGGTGTCGGGCCGCACCTTGGCCCTGCGTCGCGTGAGTGGCGCGTTCGGCGAATTGCCGACGGACAGCGTTCTTCTGTTCGTCGAGCATGCGGCCGACGCCGCTTGGGATGATGAGCTGGTCGTGGCTCGGATCGTCGCGTCGCGGCAGACCGCCTCGCCGATGTGCCCGGACGGCGCGCCGCCCGATGTGGCGCTGTCGCTGGACCGCGAGATCGAGGGCGTGGGCATCGGCTCACCGATTCGGTCCTTCCGCCCCTATGTGTACAAGCTGTACGTGGGCGGCGACGGTCGGTGGTGGCTGGGCCAACGACTGCGCAACGGCCGAATACAACCGGTCACCGGCCCGTTCGCTCCGGCCGGCCAGCAAGGGTTGCACATGGAGTTCGCCACCCGATCGGACGCAGCGGCGTCGGAGCCGGCGGATGTGGCTCTGGTCAGGCTATCCATCAAGACGCAGGGCCGCCTGCGGTATCCACGGCGCGGGACCCGAAGCGTCTTCATCGATACGGTGAGGACCGCGGTCTGGCTGCGCGGCTACTGAGGCCGGGTGTATGAGCCATCCCGATCCCTTGTCGACGCGGATCACAGCCACGGCAAATCAGCGCTGCCGGGGCCCGGCCCGTCCAGGGTTTGCTCTCGTAGCGACGCTTGTCGCGCTGGTCATCATCGGTGTGCTCGTCGCCGGGGGGTTCCTGGTCGCCTATCGGCAGGCGCGAGCGGTCAGGGCTGGCGTCGCGGGCGACGCGGCCTTCTACGCGGCTGAGGCCGGCCTCAACCGCGGCCTGGCCCGCCTGGACTCCGTTGCGGTGGATTCGGTTGAGCCCGGTGGGCGACTGCTGCTGGCGGAAGGCTCCCTCGTAGGCGGGGATTCGTACTCGGTTCAGCTCAGCCGCTGGGATGCGGGTACGGATTCGGGGGCGCGTTATTACCTTCTGGCGGCCACGGGGCGCGCCGCCGGACCGCGCGGTGGGAGGCGGAGCGTGGCGGCGATGATCCGCGCGCTGCCCGAGCGCGAATTCTGCTGTGCGGGGGCGCTCGAGACTCGTGGAGCGGTGCGGCTCGAGTCGCGTTCCGTAACGAGCGGACTCGACGTTACCCCCACCGTCTGGAGGCCGTTACCCGAGTTGTGCGGCGATGTGCTGGTGAGTGATCGTCCCGGTGTCGTCGCGGAGGCTCCGCAGATTCAGCGAGCGCCGGATGCGGTGTTGGAGGGGAATCCGCCCGTGAGCGTCGGCGCAGACCCGAGCGCGTACGGTGAAGTCACACGCTGGATAGAGGAATTGGCGCGGCGTGCCGACTTGAGTTATCCGGGCGGTACTGTGCTGGTCGGGCCGCGTCCGACGGTCTGGCCGAACGGGCGGTGTGCCGGGTCTGCGCCGGGCAATTGGGGCGCGCCCAAGCTTGCCGCGCACCCATGTTTCACCTATTTCCCTATCATTCATGTTTCGGGCGATTTGGCGGTCGCCGGACCCGGGAGCGGGCAAGGCGTGCTGATGGTGGAGGGCGACCTGACGGTCGGTGGCGCTTTCGAGTTCTACGGAGTCGTGTTGGTTGGTGGCTCGATCGTCATCGGCGGTGAGGGTAGCCAGGTCTGGGGCGGATTGAGAGTCGGGAATTCGACGGCTGATACGGCGCGTGTGCTGGGTGGGGGCCGACTCCAGTACAGCGGATGCGCGGTGCGTAGAGCGACCCGGGGGTCGAAAGTCCAAGGGCCACATCCCCTTGCGGAATTTGGCTGGTTTGAGATATTGGAATAGGCCTGTTCTGGCGTGCCTGCCACCATCCCCCGTCGTGGTTGACAAAGTGGCCGCTGGGGGCTAATATGAAGTGCCCTACCCCTAGGTTCCACTACAGTTTAGCACCTTCGCTTTCACTGTCGCATGAGGTCGAGCGAGCTTTCACTTTAGGAACTTGGACTTAGACGCTCATGGCTGTGTTCGGACTGGGCCGCTCTAAGCGGACCGTTGGACTCGACATCGGCAGCGGCTACATCAAGCTGGTCGTCATGGAGCATGGTAAAGGACGACCGCGGATTGTCCGTGCTGCTGCGACCCCGCTGGTGGCTGATGCGATCGTCGAGGGTGAAGTCATGGACCCGACGCTCGTTGCCAGCACGATACGCTCGCTGTTCGAGACTGCGGGGGTGAAAGACAAGAAGGTGGTGACGGCGGTTGGTGGCCGCGACGTCATTATCAAGCGGATCCAGATGGATCGGATGAAGGAGTCCGACGCGAGAGATGTGATCCGCTGGGAAGCCGAGCAGCACGTGCCGTTCGACATGGAGAGTGTCGAACTCGACTTCCAGATCCTCGATCCGAAGGCGGAGGGTCTGCAGATGACAGTGCTGCTCGTGGCCGCCAAGCGTGAGCTTGTGGAGAACAAGGTTGCGCTGCTGCTCGATGCCGGCCTGGAGCCGGAAGTGATCGACGTCGACGCCTTTGCCCTCCACAACGCGTTCGAGCTCAATTACCCCGAGGCTATGACGGGTGTGGTTGGCTTTGTGAACATCGGCCACGAAACGACTAATGTTAACCTCCTCGAGAACGGCGTGCCGGTACTCAACCGTGATCTCGCCTTCGGTACGCGAAGGTTGCGGGAGAGCCTTCAGCGCGAGCGTGGGCTGACGGCTGAAGCGGCACAGGATGTACTGGAAGGACGGACCAGCGATGCCGAGCTCGAGACCTTCATCAGTCAACGGGCTGAGGAGGTGGCGCTGGGTGTCGATCGCGCCGCGGCCTTCTTACAGGCGAGTTCGACGCACTCCGGTCTGTCGAGGATCTACGTGTGTGGAGGTGGGGCACGGGTAATTCGAATGGCGGAAGCGCTCGCCGAGCGACTGCAGGTGCCGGCCGAGATCGCCAATCCCGTGCAGCGTGTGGATGTTGAGCCCGGGGCGTTCGATCTGGTCTCGATCGCCGATATGGCACCGATGCTGGTGCTCCCAGTCGGGCTCGCTTTGCGACGCGCTGCCTGATACCCAAGGCCAATAACGAAACTCTCGTTCGGACGGATTCTGCGATGCTGGCGCTGATCGAAATGAACCTGCTTCCCGGTGGCAAGCGGGGAGCAGCGCGACCGAAGGGCAGGAGAAAGCCGTCAGTTCCAAAGGTGACGGGACTGCGAGATTTGGTGAAGGGCGATATCTGGGTCGTAACTGTGGTAGTCTTGACGATCGTCGCTCTGGCCCATCTCGTGTTCGTCTTCCTCACTCAGGGCGTGAAGCTCAATCAGATCGAGGGCCGACTGGAACAGGAGCGCCAGGATTCCGTCCGCTATGCGGAGGCGATTGCGGCGGCGGACAGCCTGGCGGCACGGCGCGATACCCTCGTAGCGAAGGCCCGCATCATTCGCGAGATCGATACGGATCGCTTCGTTTGGGCGCACCTGCTCGACAACGTGGCCAACGCACTCCCTGAATTCACTTGGCTGACGGCGCTGGAGCAGACGGCGGGCGCGGGCAGCGACGTCGAGTTCCGTATCGATGGGATGACAGGGCTGACCGCGGCGCTGACGCGCTTCATGCGCGACCTCGAGGCTTCACCGTTCATTCGAGATGTCCGCCTCGTGTCGCAGGAGCAATCGCAGCAGGGGCAGAGGCTCGTCAACAACTTCGTATTGATGGCCCGGTATCAGATCCCGGATTCTACAGCGATCGTCACCGAGCCCATCATACTGGTAGGGGAGTAGAGCCGTGGCTGTGTTACCGGCAGATCCGAGGGGTCGAAAGCAGGCCCTGATCTTGATGGCGGTCCTGGTCGTGGCGATTTGGTACGTCGCGTTCCAATACGTGCTCACTCCGCGCAGCGAGACGATCGAGCAAACCGAGGTCCAGCTGAACACGCTCGAGACGCAGAATCGGCGTTCGCGGGCTCTGGCCGCGCGCAAGGACGACTTGCAGGATCGGCTCCAGATCCAGGAGAGGCAACTTCAGATCTTCGAGGAGTTCATTCCGGAGTCGGAGGAAGTGCCCGAATTGCTGGATGCCATCTCCAACCAGGCCCAGATGACGGGCGTGGAACTGACCCGGATCCGGCCCCAGGCCGTCGAGGCGGGAGAGTTCTACATGAAGCAGACGTGGGAACTCTCGGTGCTGGGCGACTATCATGACGTTGGACGGTACCTTGCGCGTATCGCCTCGTTGCCGCGGATCATCAAGCCGACCAACATCCAGGCGGCCCCCGCCCCTCGCAGCCGGGCGACACGAAACATGGAAGCGCCGCTCGAAGTGTCGTTCAACATCGAGACCTTCGTGCTCGGAGTTCCGCCCGAGATGCAGGCGGCACAAGGTGAAGGAGCATCAGACCAGTGACTAGCGTTGCTCTGATACTCGCGACAGTCGTCGCCGGCGCGGTTCCCGTCAGCGGGCCAGCGCCCGGGGTCTCGCAGCAACCGTCCGCTGCTCAGGATACGAGCCAGGCGCGGGCGCCCGCTGCCGCCGACCCGCAAGCGACAGTCTATCGGCGTGAGAGATTTGTCTATCCGACGGACAACCGCCGCAACCCGTTCCTCAGTCTGCTCGATGTCGAAGACGTCGGTCCGCAGTTCGAGAATCTAGACTTGGTAGGCGTCATCTTCGGTGGCGCTTATGGAAGCGTGGCGACCCTGATCGATCGTGCGACGGAAAAACGCTATCGTGTGCGACGAGGCGATGTCGTCGGCAACGCGCGTGTGGTCGAGATCCAGCCCGATGCAGTCGTCTTGCAGGTCACCCAGTTCGGCGTGACCCGCAGTGAGACGCTGCGCATAAGGAAAGAACAGGAGGAGCAAGGATGATGCTCCAAGCATTTCTCTTGGCGTTTGCAGCGGCCGCTGGCAGTAACCCTGCTGACGTTACCGAGCTCCGAGTCGAGCCCGTGGCTGGTTACACCGAGGTCGTCGTTCGGACGAGCGATGTGGTCAGCTACTCCGACTTCCTGCTTACGAATCCGGCACGGCTGATTGTGGACCTGAAAGGCGCGCGTCACGCGTTATCGAAGGCTAACTTCGAGAACATTGACCGTGGTGGCGTCGTGCGCGTCCGGACCAGTCAGTTCCGCGATGATGTGGTGCGCGTCGTGGTCGAGTTGACCGCGCCGACGAGCTACACGCTGACGCAGCAAGGCGATGAGATCCGCGTCTCGTTTCCGAACCTGACCGGCGACACCTTCGACTCGTGGGCGAGTGGGGCTCCCAAACGCACTCCGCAACCCGTCGAAGCGGTGGCCACGGTCGCTGCCCCCGAACCGCGGCGCCAGCAGCCGC
>JASFMO010000044.1:0-14576 GCA_050117535.1 Gemmatimonadales bacterium
ATATTCCTTGACCTCGTGAAACACCGAGCGAAGCGTGCTGAGCACGCCATCGAACAGCGGGGGCACGTACACAATCTGCACTCCCAACAGTCCTTTTCGGTCGAGCTGGCCGCGCAGGCCTTCATAGAACTCGCGGTTATAGAGGCGCCCTAGAGCGGGACTCGTCGGATCGGGGAGGTCGCACAGCACGAGGTCGAACAGTTGATCCGACCGATAAGTGAGCGCGTCCGAGTTGATGACCTCGACTCGCTCATCGAGCAGACTGCCGCGGTTCAACTCCACTAGGCGTGGATGTGTCCGTCCCAACTCCGTGACAGCTGGATCGATATCGATAATGCGAATGAGCTCCAGCTCGTTCCCGAAGTGTTGCAGAAGCTCTCGAGCGACCAGCCCATCCCCACCCCCCATCACTCCGACGCGCCTCAACGGTCCCGGATGGTGTAGCGCGGGCACGATTGAAAGCGACTCGTGAAATCGATGCTCATCCGCGCTGTAGAATTGAATCTCTCCGTCAAGAAGAAGCATGAGCTCCTTCTTCGGCGTCTCGATCAGGAGCACACGCTGGAAGGGAGTTTCCTGTTCTACAAGGATCCGAGCGCCACCCGCCTCGAGCGCCTCGAGCTTGGCGCTTTCCGGGCGTCGCACGATTCCCGGGAATTCAATCACTCGTTTCCAATAGGACTGTAAGTCGGCCATCGATCAGGCTCCCTGTGCAGCTGGCGGTGTTTGGCGCATGCGGGTGACCGACCGAACCTTGAATCCGCGAGTGCGATCGGAGGCCGCCCACTCTATGCCCAGTGACGGTGACACGAACCCTCGGCAGGTGAACTCCCACGGCAGCTCGGGACTCGCGCCGCGTTACTGGTTGTCCGGAACCGCTCGGTAGCGATTGGTGATCGGCAGTCGCCGGTCTTTGCCGAAAGCCTTCGTGGAGGTGCGAATCCCCGGCGGCGCTTGCCGGCGCTTGTACTCGGCCCCGTCGATCATCCCGAGTACGCGTTGCACTACGGCGCGATCAAATCCAGCCTTCTCGATCTCCTCCAAGCCACGGTCTTCCTCGACGTACGCCGCTATGATCGGATCGAGCACCTCGTAGGGGGGCAGCGTGTCCGTGTCGAGCTGATTCTCGCGCAGCTCGGCTGATGGCGGCTTCTCTATCACTCGCTGCGGGATCACCTCGTCAGGCTCGTTTCGCCAACGGGCGAGCCGATAGACCCACGTCTTTGGCACGTCTTTGAGGATAGCGAAGCCACCGGCCATGTCGCCGTACAGCGTGGCGTAGCCCACGCTCATCTCGCTCTTATTGCCCGTGGCCAGAACCAGCCACCCGAACTTGTTCGACAGCGCCATCAGCAGGTTGCCGCGGATGCGGGCTTGGATGTTCTCCTCAGCGACGTTCGGTTGGGTGCCCGCAAAGGGGCGCTCTAAAGCCTTCACGTAGCAACGAAACACATCGTCGATGGGGATCTCGTAGAAGGCTACATCCAGCCGGGTTGCCATCGCGACGGCGTCCTCACGGTTGTGTGATGCCGTGAAGCGCGATGGCATCGACACAGCCGTCACCGCATCGCTGCCAAGCGCATCCACAGCAACGGCGAGAGCCAGAGCCGAGTCGATCCCGCCCGAGAGGCCCAGTACGGCGTGACTGAAGCCGTTCTTGCGAAAATAGTCAGCCGTTCCCAGCACGAGAGCCCTGTACATTTCCGCCTCAGGCCCGAGCGGCTCGCGGAGCCGTGGAGGTTCGAGGTCCACCTTCTGGCGCCGCGGCCGTCGGACGGGGCGTAGGACGACACCGTCCCGCGGCCCCGGAACCGTCTGTCGCCAGCGGGGATCGTGGAGCCGCCGGCGCGCCACGCCGCGCAAATCCAAGTCGACAACTAGGTGATCTTCCTCGAACTGCCGCCCGCGGGCGAGGATTTCTCCCCGGGGGTCGATGACGAGGCTATGGCCGTCGAAGACGAGTTCATCCTGACCGCCAACGGTATTGCAGAACACCAGATAGCAACGATAGTCCTCGCAACGCGTCGCCAGCATGCGCTCGCGCTGTACGCCCTTGCCACGGCTGTACGGTGACGCCGACATGTTGATCAGGATGTCGGCTCTTCCATCGATAGCGGATCGCTGTGCCGGGCCGCCCGGATACCAGAGGTCCTCGCAGATGGTCACACCGATCTTCACTCCGTCCATATCCAGAACCAGCGCACTCTGTCCACGGGCGAAATAGCGGTGCTCGTCGAACGGGCCATAGTTGGGCAGATAGTGTTTGCGATACTTGGCGGCCACCTCACCACCGGCGAGGACGGCCGCCGTATTGAACAGGTCGTCACGCAGCTCCGGATATCCGACCACGGCCACTACGTCCTCTACATCCCTGGCAAGATCGACCAGAGCCGCTGCGGCCAATTCGGCGAAGGATGGTTTGAGCAGTAGGTCCTCGGGCGGATAGCCGGTGATCGTCAACTCGGGAAACAAAGCGAGGTCCGCGCCGGAGTCCTTGGCCCAGGCAAGGCTCTGAAGAACCTTCTCGACGTTTCCGTCAATGTCACCAACGACGAGATTCCGCTGGCACAGTGCCACGCGAAGCACACGGTTGTCGCCAGGCTGTGTCATCGCCATCCCACTCTCCAGTTCCTGCCCAAGCTCCAGAGCACGCCATCGATTGACAATTGCCGATATGAGGCTCCTGCGCAACGTCGACAGACACACTGGCGCTCCCACCCCCTCTGTTGCATTGTATAGGGGCCCCCTGCCGCCCTCGCCAAACAGAGCCGGAGGCATAACGCGATGGCCGAGCTCAAGCAACAGGACTCAGGCATCAACTGGGCGGTTGTGGGTGCCGGGGTCATCCTGATGGCCCTGACCGTCGCCTCGATACCCGACGACAGAGTCTTCTGGCGGATAATCGTTGCCATAGCCATCCTGGTGGTCACGCTCTACTGGTCACGGTCGCGTCAAGAACCGGTGATCGAGAACCCTCTCTTCGACCAGCTACACTCTCAACAGCACGGGCTCGACCGCCGAAAGTACGGGAAGCTCCGCTCCACCACCGAGGAGCTTCTGGACTACGTTCGCCAGATGAACCGAGTCGCCGTCGAGGGGCGGGAAGGCAAGCTTTCTCCGCGACACACGCAGGCCGAGCTCGATCGCCTCGCCGCCAAGCTCCGCGACGTGGTCGATGAGATACGCAAGACCGCGGGCGTTCCCACGCCAGAAGCCGTCCCCGGTTCGCGCGACAAACGCGTGCCACAGCCAAAGGTCGTGATTCCCAAAGCTCAGGCCAGCCCGGACTCGCCACCCGCACCCCCACAGTCCTCCCGGCCGGCCGAGCCGGAACCGCCCCGGGAGTTCTACGACGAAGCGAACGTGATGCTCGACGACCTGGTGGCGAAGGCAGAGGCAGAAACCCGCAGTGACGGCGAGGCGCAGCCCGAACAGAAAGAGGCGGCGAACAAGGACGAATCCGAGGGCCAACAGAAACCTCGCCTCTGAACGCAGCCCTCGCGACGGCGGTGTTTCAGGGGCGGCAGCGGATGCTCCGACCCCAAGCCAACGGGTTATGCCAAACCGCGGAGCACGGGCCGCCAGCTACTGCAGCCGCTTCTCTCCCGAAGCAGAGAGATAGCGGGAGACCAGTCCGAACAGCTCTTCTAAATCTTGCTTCAGCGCTTCCGCATTCGGTCCGCTCAGTCCACGCAGGCGCTCGTCAACGCGAGTCCGCAGTGACAGCGCGTGCCTGAGCGCCTCGTCCGGGTCAAACTCCTGTTCCTCCTGCGCGACCGCGTCCGGCTCGCCGCCGAGGATGGCCATGTGCAGCGCTTCTTCGGCCTCTCCGACAGCCCGCTCCCGCTCCGAAGGATCATCGGCCGTCAGGTGAGTCTGCAGAGCGGCGAAGACCTCGCCGAAATGCTCGGCCATCTGTCTCAAGCGAGCTGGGGGCCGTACGAGCTGGGCCCGCAGCGCTGCTGCCGCTCGTCGCGTCACTCGGCCCAGATCCGGGTGGTTGAACGCGGCGGCGCGCTCGCGCAGATGGCGCAGCGTGTGGGCGAGCGATTCACCCGCCAGCCGCATCTGCTCGGCATTGGACTCGAGCATCGTCTTCCGCAGAGTCTCGCTCCGCTCGAGCCGCTGCGTGGCCTCGTTCAGGAAATAGCGCTCCATGCCGCCTTGCTTGTCCGCTAAGGGGCAGGAAACGATATGTGGACCCCGAGGGAAGAAGATCTCGCTTACCCACACAACCTGCCGAGCGCGGCGCGCCCTCTCGATCACCTGCTCCTTCAGCCGATCGACTTCCACGGCGTGGCCACCGACGATCGTGGCTGATGGCGCGTGCTCACCCTGCGCGCGCATTTCTTCGAGCAACTCGCGGGCTCGCGCGAAGACGTTCAGATAGCCGGGCCCAACCGTGGCATTGAGGTCGGCGATCTGCAAGATGAGTTCTTCAACCGCACCCAGCGCCTTATCCTGGGGAGACAAGGCTTCAATTCGCCCCAGTTCACGAAGCCGCCGTATGTTCCTCAGCATCGCCTTCAGCGGCTCTCTGTCACGCGGATCGTTCTCCAGACGGTCGACGGCTTCTCCGAGGTCGCGGATGATCGCATCCAGCACGGTGTCCGCCTCGCCCCGCGGCGCAGGCGGCTCTGCGGGACGAGCCAGCTCGGCTGCCGGAGGACTTACTAGCCTCTCCGCAGCGCTTCGTAGTCTGGCCTCGGACGTCGGCCTTCTGTGTGGCAAGTCCGCCAGGACCGCTTCCAGCGCCTGCAATACCGATTCGACCCGCTCGTTCAGTTCGCTCGACCACCGGCGCTTTCCGGCGATCAACTGAACCGACGTCTTCTGCAGAGCCGCCGACGCATGCATCACCGGCTCGTTACTGGCCAGCGCCGCGCTGTGGTGCAGGCGCCGGGCGGCACGCCGGATGACATCCGGATACGGCCCGCCTTCAGCTTCCAGTCCCGAACGGAGAGCGGCCACGTACTTGCCAGCGTCGGCAGCGAAGATATCGGACAGGCTATGGGTCATCATCGCTCTCAGAGGAATCGGGCGTCGTCTGGCATCGACCGGCGCATGAGCAACGCACCAGAGAGGCCGTGCAGACGTCAGCTTGCGGCCGAATCCTGCTGCTCCGAGTCAAGCTCTGTATCCACCTCTGACGACAACTGACCCGCGGTACTGCGGATCTGTGCGATCAACTCCTTCAGGCGCGTCTCGATGATATCCATCTCTTGTGTCGCCGATTCGCGATTTCGGAAGCCGCGTTCGACATCCACGGCCATCCAGTTCAGCCGTCTAATTTCATCGAGAAGTTGCTGAACCTGTCCGCGCAGGCGGACGAACCGCCGTTTGTAGACGGGCTCGACAGGGGCTCGGGTGATGATGTCGAGGACACCGATCCGAGCCGAAGACCAGACGATGACCGCCAAGAGCAGCAAGCCGAGAAGGAGACGCATCCAAGGGTCATCGATGAACAGCAGAACCAGCGCGTCCCCGATCAGCGCAGCCAACAATGCGATGAGTTCGAGGCTTGGTTGATTAGGCATCAGAGCCTCCGCCAGGGCAGTTACCGATCTACGTTCGGGTCCGTCGTGACCGCTGTCTTTTGTCTGCTGGATTTCACCCGAGGCACTCGACACATTAAGCTAGAGAGGACAGCCGGCTGACGCCAGAATCTTCACCATGACGCCACAAGAGCTAGCCCAGCATGTGAGAGGAGAACTCGCGGACGCCTTCGCCGACCTCGAGCTTCCAAAACCCTTGGAAGTGCTCGATATCGTCCCTCCCCACCTAATCGATGCCGAGAGCGTTCTGTCTGTTGTCATCGCCCAAAAGGGCGGGCCCATCGTTCACCTGGCGCTTCCGAGCTCGCTGGCGTTCGGTTATCTGGCCGACGAAGAGGCAGCCGTCGACGAGTGGCGTCTTTGGATTCACGATATCGTGGCCCGCTTCTCGCGCTGACCCATCATCCGCGGTCGAGGACGCGCTCCACCTGGCGGACGGCCCCTTCCGTCAGCTCAGCCACCCGATCCACCAGACCGGTCACCTCCTCGCGCACCTCTCTCACGAAATCAGCGTCGGCGATGTGCCTGAGATTGATACGAACGTTGTAAGCGGCAGCCTGCGCGCCGGCGAATGCCATGTGCGCACCGGTGCCCACGTCACTCACCATCTCGGGGTCGGCTAGTTCCGCCATCTCCTGGCACAGCTCCGCGGCGTCACGGCACAACTCGACCGTGTGCAGCGGAACACGCGTCGCGGCCTTGTAGCCCCGCTCCATAGCCTGCGCTCGTTCCTCGCGCTCTGCCTCGGTGTCTTTGGGCATCCGCATCGCCTCGATCACCTTGTCGAACGCCTGGGTGTCGTCATCCACTGCGCGAACGAGGCTGTCCTTGACCTGCTGGGCTCTTTCGGCTAACGAACACAGCCCATCGTAACGATCGTCGAATTCCGCCTTTCCCACCGAGAGATTGGCAACCATCCCGGCCAACGCTCCAGCCAACGCTCCGGCGAGTGCCGCTACCGACCCACCGCCGGGCGCCGGAGTATCGCGAGACACCTCGTCGACGAAGTCGTAGGTGCGGCGCTGGACCAGTGGACCCTCGACTCGTGGCATCCCGAGCACTTTCTCCTCCGCCACGAAGGGCGCCACATCTCGCAGACCCATCGACTGAACCGCCGTCTCCATGAGGTCGGGGACGGGGATGCCGGTCGACTTCTTCATCCGCCGGAGGTAGTACTCCGCCGTGCGCCGCATGGACTCGTACGGCACCACGCCAACGATCTCGGATCCGGTGACGACTATGCCTCGTTTTCGCGCTTCCTCTCGCGCCGCCTCCATCACGGCGTGGGGTGGGCTCACCTTGTAGTTGGTCAGGTTCATGCTGATTTGAGCCCGCTGGTAGTCCTCAATCACCCACCCTATGCCTTTGACGTGCGTGAAAAGACCGTCGGTGAAGACCGGGCCCTCGGGGTTCTCGGGATCTATCCCCAAGTCCTCATATCGCTGGCTCAAATCGCCGCCGTGGACAGCCCGATAGTGCTCCGCAAGCTCGTCGAACGATTCCGCGACGAAATCGCACGGCCCACATGGATAGGTGCCGTCGCCAGGAAACTTCACCACCTCGCCCTTGTAGTAGAACGGCTCCGTGTTGCCCACGCGTTTCCAGCGGCCCCGCTCCCTCAGAACGTAGGCGATCTCGTTGGCGTAACGCCGATCCGTCGTATTGAGATTCACGTTGTAGGCGATGAGAAATTCCCGCGCTCCAACCGCGGTCGCACCGGCGACAGGGTTGAACCGAGCGGGACCGAAATCCGGGGCCCAGTGCGGGTCGCTCAGCCTCTCTTCCAGTCCCTCGTACTCGCCCGCGCGCACCTTCGCCAGGTTGCGTCGCTCGGGCCGGCTGGCCGCGTACTCGTAGAGGTACACCGGTATATCCAGTTCCTCCCCGATCCGTCGCCCGACTGAGCGCGCGATCTCGACGCAGTCATCCATGCTCACACCCGAGACCGGTACGAAGGGACAAACGTCCGTGGCCCCAAAACGCGGGTGAGCCCCGCGATGCTTGCGCATGTCGATGACCTCCGCCGCGCGTTTCACCGCCTGGAACGCCGCTTCCGCCACAACATCGGGTTGGCCCACAAGAGTCACCACCGTTCGATTGGTATCACGCCCCGGGTCCACATCCAACAATCGAACACCCGCAACCGCTTCGATCGAATCTGTGATCTCTTTGATCACAGCGTCGTTCCGCCCCTCGGAGAAGTTGGGAACGCACTCGACGATTCGTTCCATGCCGAACTCCAACCGTAGTTATCAGATGTTTGGTGTTGCGCGACGAACCGCCGGTGTCTCACGGCGCTCCGATCAGCCGTCCGACCTCACGCAGAACAGTTGACATACCGAACGGCTTCCGCAAGAAGTGCGCACGCAGTGATTCTACCTCTTGAAGAAGCGCCGAGCCAAAGTGACCCGTCACTACAATCGCAGGAATTCCACTGAGATCCGGATCGTCACGCAGCTCGTGCAAGACGCCCAGCCCGTCCTTGCCGGGGATTTGCAGATCGGTGACCACCAAATCAGGCGCGCGAGCACGCGCCAGCTCCAACCCGACCTCACCGCTCGCCGCCTCGAGAACCGCGTAACCCGCACGCCTGAGTCCCCGCGCCAAGCCGGCCCGCACGGCCGGGTCATCCTCGATCAGCAGCACGACTCGGCGCGGCGGGGTCTGGACGAGGCGCTTTGCCTCAGCGATCAGGCCATCGACATCCCCCACTACCCATCCGTCCGCGCCGTAGGAGAGCGCCTGACCGGTGTCACCGCCCGGTCCCACGAGCAACGCCGGGACGTCCACCGTGCGCGCTGACGCGCGCAGACGCTGCAAAAACTCCAGCCCATGCATGTCTTGAAGCGACAGGCCGACGGCGATGACGCCGACAGCTTCTTCTTCCAATCTCTCAAGGGCGGCATCGCCTCCGGACTCGACGCTCACATCCCAACCTTCGTCACGGAATCCAGTCTCGAAGAGACGCTGCAGGTCGGCGTCTCTCTCCACGAGCAGCACCGACAACGGTCTGACCGACTCACCCGCCACCACATCTTCGTCAGGAGACTTCTCGTGGGCGCCGCGTAGCCGCACGAAGAACCTGGCGCCCCGTCCCTCTTCGCTCTCCGCCCAGATGTGTCCGCCCATCTGGTCGACGATGGTGCGGCTAATCGCCAGGCCCAGACCGGCGCCGCCGTACTTCCGGGTGACCGTCTGTTCGAGCTGCCGGAACTTGTCGAATATTCGCTCGACTTGATCCGCCGGTATCCCGGGACCTTGATCAGCTATCTCGAGTACCGCTTGGTCGGCCTGCTTCCACCACCGCAGCTCGACCTGACTGCCCTGCGGTGAGAACTTGATCGCATTGGAGACCAGGTTGACGATGACCTGTTGGAGGCGATCCGAGTCGGCGATCACCAGCGCATCTTCATCAGAGTGATCCCACACGAGTTCCACTTCGCGCCCCTGAGCGAACCCCTCGACCGCACTGACGGCCCTTCTGACGCTTTCGGCAAGCGAGATCGCCGCCAGGTCAATCTCGACGCGCCCGCTCTCAACTCTGGACAGGTCCAGTAGGTCGTCGACCAGCCGAATGAGTCGCTGTAGGTTTCGCAAGGCGATCTCCAGCAGATCGCCCGCGGCATCCGTCAAGGTTCCGGCAGCGCCACGCAGGAGAAGGCTCAAAGACGTCTTGACCGACGTCAGAGGCGTGCGGAGCTCGTGGCTGACCAGCGAGACGAATTCGCTCTTTGCCGCCTCGGCCTCGGCCTCGCGTGTTACATCGCGATAAAGAATGAGATGGCCCAGCACGTCCCCATCGGCGCGGCGGACGGCCGCGACGGTTCGCTGGCAGACGAGCTTGCGTGGGAAATGAAACTCCACTCGATCGCGGAGCGGCATCTCGCCGCCTTCCATGGCCTGCCGCTGCGTCAGCACAGCATCAGGGTCGGTCAGAGAACGGGATAGCGTCTGATCGATCCGATCCATCTCTGCTCCGCGGACTACTTCAAGGGGCAAAGCGAGGAGGTCGGCCATAGCATTGTTGGCGTAGGCCACGCGACCATCTGCGACCATCAGGATGGCCGCGTCGCTGGCATCGATCAGGGCCTCGAGACGCGAGCGCTCGGAGAGCACGTGCGCGTGCTGCTCGGCCAGTTCTTCCCGCTGTTGGTCGATCGTGGCCAGCAGTTTCGAGTAGTGGAGCGATGTGGCGATCTGTCGACCCAAGACGACGGCAAGCTCGAGATCATCGTCGTCGTAGCGTTCCGACTCCTGGGTGCCGAAGTTGAGTGTGGCGATGACTTGATCATCGAGATGAATCGGAACGATCAGGGCAGATACGCTCTTCTCCTTGGCCGTCCGAATGCCCTGAGTGCCAGAGTGGGTATCGATTCGAAGCGCTTCGCCCTCGCGAATAGCCTGGCCCGTGAAGCCGCGATCCAGAGGATACGTTCCTTCGACCTCAATGAAGCCACCTTGGGCTGCATCGTAGAGGGTGTGGAGGTAGTAGCTCTTTCGGTCGTCGGAAACGAGAACGACGCTGGCACGCCTGAACTCGAGCACGCGACCGATCTTCAAGATCGCCGTCCTGAAGATCTCATCCAGATCGAATGTCGTGTTGATGAGCGATGCCAGCTCGGCGACCACCTCGAGCCGTTCAGCCGAAGAAATCGAGGTACGTGCCTCCCGGCTCATCCGCCAGCACCACCCTCCATTTCCCTCATGTAGCGCCCCACCGCGTCATCCAGCCGCCCCAGCTCTTCGATGGCCGTTCTCAGTTCCTCGCCGTCGACGAAGCCCCCCTCATACCAACGCCTTCCCGTCTCGGCCAACGCCGCCGCAGGGTCAACCAGCTGTCCGGCGCCAAAGGACGGTGCCGCACCTTTGAGCGAGTGCGCCGTGCGGTAGAAGACTTCCGTCGCTCCCGGCTCGTAGCCATCCGCAAGCGCATCGAGCGCTTCTCGCAGTTGTGCCAGACGTTCCGGGAGACCCTCTCTGAACTCACGGTACACTTCCGCCAGCAACTCGTCCATGCCTCCCAGTTCCTCCATGAAGCTCATCGACATGCTACATCTCCTCGGGCCCGCAAAGCTCTCTCAGTTCATCAGCCAAGGTGTCCGGATCGAACGGCTTGATCACGACGCCGACGGCGCCCGATTCCTTGACTAGAGCGGCGTCGAGCTCCCTACGCGCCGTCAGGAATACGATCGGAATATCCGCCGTCTGTGGATCCTCTCTCAACCGGCGGGAGACCTCGTACCCGTCGATTCCCGGCATCATGTAATCGACTATTGCCACATCAGGCTTCAACTCACGCACCCGAGCGATTCCCTCGGTTCCGTCCGCTGCGGTGAAAACCTCCCAGCCGGCCGTGAATTCCAGGGTCAATTTGACCAAACGACGCAAATCGGGGTCGTCGTCGATGAGGACGACGCGGAAAGCGCTATCCATATCAGATCGTGCAGTCGGGCGGCGGGGAGATGCGGAGCCAGGCTTGTGACTTCGGCGACTGTCGACAAATATTGCACCAATGATACCGAAAGTCTACATCCTCGACGACGACCGCACGTACGCGAAACTGATAGCAGCCAACCTCGGCAAATCGGGTGGCTTCCGGAACGAGGTATTCGGAACTTATCAGGAACTCGCCGACCGCCGGGCCGAAGAGCCGGCCGACGCCATAATCACTGACCTCGTCATGCCCGGCCTCGACGGCATCGAAGTCACGCGCCGCCTTCGCCAGTCCGACCCGCACCTGCCGATCTTCGTGCTCACCGCGCACGCGGACCTGTCTACGGCCATCGAAGCCCTCAAGGCGGGCGCTAACGAATACCTGACCAAGCCCGTCAACATGGACGAGCTGGTGACGCTTCTCGGCCGAGCACTCGAGGAGCGCCCATTGCGTGAGGAGGTTGCGACTATCCAACAGGGTCGCAAGGAGGAATTTTCCTTGCGATCGATCCTCGGGAAGCACCCCAGCATCGATGAGGTACGCGAGTTCGTCGCACGCGTAGCGGCCATCCCGCGCCCCACGATTCTGCTGCTGGGAGAAAGCGGCACCGGTAAGAACTTGGTGGCCCGCACCATCCATTACTCGAGCCCTCACAGTCAGGGCCGATTCGTCGAGATCAATTGCTCGGCCTTACCGTCACAGCTTTTGGAGGCCGAGTTGTTCGGATATCAGAAGGGAGCCTTCACCGACGCGCGCGAGAGCAAGCGTGGACTGATCGAGGTGGCCGACGGCGGAACCCTCTTTCTCGACGAGATCGGGGATCTCTCAAAGGAGCTCCAGGCCAAGCTTTTGAACTTCCTCGAGTCTCGCTCATTCCGCCGCCTGGGCGGCACCGAAGAGATCGAGGTTACCCAGCGCGTCATTACGGCGACCAACCGAGACCTGCAGACTGCGGTCCGCGCCGGTGATTTCCGCGCCGATCTGTTCTACCGGATCAGCGTTGCGACCCACTCCCTTCCGCCGCTCAGGGATATCAAAGAAGACCTGCCCGTAATTGCCGAGCATTTCCGGGCGACATTCAACAGCGACTTTCGCAAGAATGTCGAGCGGATCGCGGAAGAGGCGCTGGAATTCCTGCAGACCTGGAGCTGGCCGGGCAACGTGCGCGAACTGAGGAACGTCATCGAGCGAGCGATGATCTTCGCCGAAGGACCGGAACTCAAGGCTCAGGACCTCCCCGACCTGAGCACCATCGAGGTCGCCCAGGGACCGGTCGCCACGGCGGACGGCGATATGCACGCGATCCCGCGAGGCGTGACACTGGCTGAAGCCGAGCGCGAATACATCCGCCAGACTCTCGCCAGCTGCGACGGCAGTGTTCAGCGCGCGGCCGAAACGCTGGGGATCTCCCGAAAGAATCTCTGGGAAAAGCGCAAGAAGTACGGGTTGCTCGACTGAAGCCCGCTCGCCGCGCAACTGCCGGCCTCGGGGGTTAACCAGCGCAAGTGGCCCAGGCTCGCTGGACATGTTGGAGCTGGTGACGGACCACATGCCCGCCAACCCCGGTCGACCCGTCCCACGATGTCTGCACCGCATGTCATGGCGGTTTCCCAGACCCCATTGCAGACCCACCTCTCCATCTTCATCCTACGAGCACGTCATGACTAGGATAGGCGCGGGAGAGATGGGCGGAAGATGAAGATCGCTGTGGTGTTCGATTGGATGGAATCGGGTTGGGAGGATGCCGATTTCAAGGAGGCGCTCGCGGCGACCGAGGCTGAGGTCGCCGAGGCCGAGTACGAGATCGCCGAGGCCCTAATCGAAAACGGCCACGAGGTCTTTCTCATCGGATTCCACGACAACCTGCGGCGCCTACTCGATCGTCTGGAGGAGTTCAACCCCGACCTAGTCTTCAATTCCTGCGAGTCGTTCATGGGCAAGTCCCGATACGACTACGCTGTTACCGCTCTTTTCGAGATGAAGGGCTACCGATACACCGGCTCTCGCGAGACAAAGCCACCAGCAAGAAGATTCTGTCGTATCACTCGGTCAGCGTCCCACGTTTTGTGAACTACGGGCTCGGCCAGGAAATCACGGGGCCGACCGAGATCGATTTCCCGCTCATCGTCAAGCCGACACATGAAGATGCTTCGGTTGGGATCGCCCAGTCCTCCGTCGTGAGCGACTTCGAGAGTATGCGCGAGAGAGTGTCGTTCATACATAGGAACCTGCACCAACCGGCAATCGCCGAGGAGTTGATCGAGGGACGCGAGTTGTATGTCGGAGTGATCGGCAACAGGATCTTGCAGATTCTGCCAATTGTGGAGATGACTTTCGACAAGATACCGGATCCCGAACGCAGGATCGCCACACACAGTGCGAAGTGGGACCTGGAGTACCGCAGCCGCTGGGGCATCAAGAACATCTTCGCGCGACGCATCGGCGAAGGAGCGCTCGCTGAGATCCACCGGGCCGCGAAGATGGCTTACACGGCGCTCGGGCTTCGAGACTACGGACGTATCGATATCAGGCTGACCCGCGACCAAAAAGTCTACGTCCTGGAAGTCAACCCCAATCCGTACATCAGCTTCGGGGAGGACATGGCCAACGCAGCGGAGAGAATGGGCCTCGATTACTACCAGTTCATCGAATATATCGTGCGTGAGGCGGTGGCCCGTTATGGCGAAACGGAGTAGCGCCAAGAGTCGCGCCGCCCCGCGGTGCACACGTTGCGGTTACGCGCTGCGGCGGTTTTGGTACTTCTGTCCCGGCTGCGACAAGGACCTGACATGGGGGGACGCCCGGAACATCACCGGCGCTGAATGTTATCACTGTGGCTGGGTGGTCTCCGACAGCTACTCCTTCTGCCCCTGGTGCGGCAAGCGGATAAGGGACGGGGCCTCCAGCGACGTCCCACTCAAGCAACCGCGCGGCTTCCGCTATCACGCTCGCTGCCCCTATGTCAGCTGCGGCGGCGGCCTGCAGTACCCGATGCACTATTGTCCCTGGTGTGGCCGAGATCAGCATTGGCCACCCGACAACTACGAGGGTATCTGTCCGCACTGTGATGGCGGCGTCGACGACCAGATGGACTACTGTCCCTGGTGCGGTGGCGACGCCACCGGCCAAGACTTGCTGCAGCCGGCGTTACACCGCGTTCGACACTTGCTTCGCAAGGCTCGCGTACCGGATTGGGGATACCGTATCCTTCTGCGGCCCGGGATCTCAGGCGTTGACCCGCGGTACCCCAAAATCGTCGAGATCGAGCGTCGCTTGGTGAAGCGACGGGATCACATATCCTGGCCGAGTATGGTCGGTCTGATCACGCACGAACTTGGACACAGCTTCCTGTTCCACCACTGGCGGTTTGCGCGATCGAGGCGCTTCCGCAAGGCGTTCGGCGACGTCAGCAAGGCGTATCGGGGTGTCGACGAAAGCTGGGTGTCCTTCCGCAAACGAAGCCTCTCCAAGACCCCAACCAACCACGTGACCGCCTACGCTTCCAAACACCCGCTGGAAGACTTCGCCGAGACCTTCCGCTTCTATGTCATTCGCCGCGGTCGGCTGAAGGACTTGCTCGCCGAAAT
>JASFMO010000045.1:0-14532 GCA_050117535.1 Gemmatimonadales bacterium
AGCAAGCCTCGATCGATGGCCGCCCACAGGCCACCTTTGACGAAGCCGACGATCTCGCCCCGTTCCTCCGCAGTCAGGTCGGGATACTGCGCGTCGACCGTGTTCTTGACGTACCCCACATACCACTCGACCAACGCGGCGAGGAGGTTGTCCCAATAGAAGGTCTCCCTGAAAGTGTACGACTTCCCCGCGGCCACGGTGCCGGCCTCGACCCGGACCGAGTTCCGAAAGTGAATGTCGCCAAACCGGATGCGGCCGACGGTCTTTTCGGCACTAGCGGTTGCAGCCCCCGTGATGCGCACGTCATCGCTCAAGTTCGCCCAAGAATCCAGGTTCCTCACACGAGTCTCACGTCTGAAGACGCGCAGCGTGTCTTCGTCCTCGACTTGCAATGAGTAGTCCCAGCGGTCGCTTTCTTCGACATTCATCAATTGACCGAACTCGGAGTCCGAGATCCTGGACCTCAGTCCGCCCGATTCGGCCGACTCAGCATCCACGACGATCTCTTCCCTGCGCACACCGCTCCCATTCCCTTCGAGGGTCGTCTCGATGGTGTACTCGATGCAACCACCCAGCCCGATCAGCGACAGAATCAGGACGCGAGCAACGGTTCTGTGGTTCGTAACGTCAGGCTTCATGATCATCACCTCTTTCGCGGTTAAGGCGAGCACCGAGTCACAGACTTCCCGACCCGACGGCTCCCCGCAAAGCAAGTATGCGAGCCGTTGAAACGCTTCGACCGGGCTCGAGGTCGAGCGCGTCCAGCAAGGCCAGCAACTCCGCCGCCTGCACCCCATCCTCCGACTCGACGGCGGACGCCGCGCCAGCCCAAACGGACCTCATGCCTAGGGGAACGGCGCGCTCCAGTCCCTGCCACTCCTCCAAGCTCAGGACCGTGGCGCGAGACGGTAGACTGGCCAGAAGTGCCTCGAGCTCAGCCACGCTCACACTCTCCCGTCGCGAGAGAAGCCGTCCCCAAACCTGGCTGCCGGCCAGCGCAGCGGTCCGAGCGATGGGATCCTCCCTCGTCCGCGTATCGAGTTCCGTTAGCCACCGCTCGTGATCCGCAACTTGTTGCGCGAGGACCTGCTCCCGTGCTTGCAGTCGCTTCAACTCGCGCGCCAGCAAGCCGGTGACGAGAAGCAACAACAACGCCGCCGCCGCCAGTCCCGGGACCAGCCAACCGGATACCGGCCGAACGCCCCACCTCGACCCCCGTCTCGCCCCCTGGGAGGCGATGTCGGCCCGCACGCGACCCCACATAGTGGTTACGTACTCTTCCGGAACAACGGCTTCGAGACCCGCCCGGCTCGAGGCCGCCAAACGCTCCTCCAGGTCCAACAGCGCCCTACAGTCCGGGCAGGAGCTGGCGTGCCGTCGGAGCTGTCCGACAACGTCCTCAGCCAGGGTCCCCTCCAGAAGACCGTCAAGCTGATCCTGAAAAACCTCACAATCGACGTTCCGCTTCACGGTGACTCCTCCATCTCTCGAAGCGCGCTCGCTAACCGCCGACGCGCGAAGTGAAGCGTGGCCCGCAACGTGCTGGTCTTCATGCCCAAGGACTCCGCGACTTCTCTTTGGTCACCTTGTTCCAGATCGACCCGGACAAAGACTTGTCGCTGACTCTCACTGAGCCCGCCCAGCGCTATCGCCAAGCGGCGGTGAAACTCGCGCCGCTCTAGGTCCTGGTGCGGATTGCCGGTCCGCGACACGCCACCGAATTCTCTCAGCGTCCCTTCTTCCGCAACCGACTCGTACCGGACCCAAGCTCGCCGCAGATGATCCAGACACCCGTGGCGATGGACCGCGAAGAGCCAAGCGCGAAAGGACTTGGTCGGGTCATAATCCCGGATTCGCCGATGGACTTTGACCCAAGTCTCCTGCGTCAAATCGCGGGCCCATTCCCAATCACCCGTGTAACGATAGGCCATGGCCAGAAGCGGCCGGGTGAGCGCATCGACCAACTGCCGGAAGCTTCTCTGATCCCCGCTCTGATAGGCGGTGGCCAGTGCCGAGTAGTCTCTATCCTCCACGCGATGCTCCCAGCGGATCAATGGTGCCGCCGAAACGGATCGTCCGCGACTCGGACTCTTCTACCTACAATACGGGCGACCCCCGCCCTCCGTTTATGGAACCTACGCCTAGGCTGCCAGGTCAACGATAACCGTCAATACGTCGCCGGGGCCGAAGTCTACCCTTGCAGTACGCGACGACCGACCCTTGAAGGTCGACCGTCGAACTGTTTTCTTTGAACGGTTCACGCTGGTTACTTTCCGGCGCGCTACGACGCAGCCGGCTGTTGGACGCCAAGGGCCGGGCACTGCCCATGCAGCCTCGTACCCGAAAGCAGCCGGAGAACAGCCCGGAAACCGAGTATGGCTGAGGAGTGCGATAGCTCACAAGAGACAGACGAGCAGCGCGATCCCCTCCCGCAACGCGGGGCTGGTGGTGCGCGCCGCTCGAAGAAGCGGCTTGGGGTGGCGGCCGCGATGGGGATTGCCACCATGGTGGCACTGTCTGCGGCCTACAATGCTCTGACCTGGCCTGATGTGAGCGCCCTCGAGCGCAGCAATCCCGAGACAACGGCGTTCATCGAGAGGTATCGTGCCCGGGCGGAAAACCGGGGAGACACCTCAGATATCCATTGGGTCTGGGTACCGTACGACAGCATCTCGCCGCATTTGAAATGCGCCGTCCTCGTCGCCGAGGATATCGGTTTCTTTTCGCACAGAGGTTTCGAGGGCAGCGAGATCAAGCAGGCGATAGGCGACGCCTTGAGCGGCGAGCGTGCCCTGCGCGGAGCCTCCACGATCACCCAGCAGCTGGCTAAGAACCTCTGGCTCAGCCCATCCCGCAGTCTACTGCGCAAGCTGAAAGAGGCCGCACTGGCGTATCACTTGGAACAGCGACTCTCGAAGAAGCGAATACTGGAGATCTACCTCAATGTGGTGGAGTTCGGGCCGGGCGTGTACGGCGCCGAAGCGGCGGCACGGTACTATTTCCGCAAGGCGGCGACCGACTTGAATCCGAAGGAGGCAGCGCAGTTGGCAGCCGCACTGCCGAGACCCCTACGGTGGAATCCGGCGAGCGATAACCGTTGGTATCGCCAGTACACGACGACGATACAGGAACGAATGGACCAGGCCGCCTTCCTTTGGCGACGGATCTAGGCGCCACTCCGTACGAAGCTCGCGCCGAATTCTCAGACAGGCGCGGCGAGACCGAACCTACAGATCGGGCGGCGCGCGGAACTTCCTGCACCCGCGCACCGCCCGTCTTGAAGCCACTGCCGCAGCAGAGACCGATTCTATTGCCGCTCGATTCTCAGCACATTCGGCGAATCCACCGGGTCTGTTACCTTTCCCGTCACGCTCATTCGCCGCTCCTTGCGGACGATGTTGAACGTGACTTCTTCATCCGCCTCGTAGGATCTGAGAATTCGCATCGCGTGGCTCGGGCTCTTGACCGTGCGACCGTCGATGGACTGGATGACGTCGCCGGCCGCCAAGTTCAATTCACTCTCTTCCGGCACACTCAAGACGAGCACGCCTTCCTCGGCCCCGAAATACTCGCCAAGCTGCGGGTTTAGAGAGACCAGCTCCAGTCCCGGCCAACGCGCGCCGAGCCGCAGAGCGAACGTCTGCGGACCACTGACATGCACCTCGGGCACTTCGCTCAAGCGCTCGACCCAGCGGCCCATCCGCCCTTGCGGCATCTGGAAGCGCATGGAATAGGCCAAGGGGCCTTCGAATTCCCCGACGACCAGATCCACTGTCCGGGTCTCCCCGTCCCGGCGAAACTCGACAGAGACTGTGTCACCGCGCTCGAGCTCGCGAGAGCGTTCCACCAAGCGCCGGCCGGGTGCCGACATCTCCTCGTCGTACTCCTCTTCGTCGGACAGCAGGCTCGTCCCGTCCAGCTTGGTGATAATATCGCCCTCCTGGATGCCTGCCTTGTCGGCCGGCCCACCTTCCCAGACGCGATCGATGAGCGCCCCGTATCGATCCGTGTCGGCGTTGGCTTCGCTATGCACCCAGACCCCCAGTCGCGGGTGAGCGTCCGCCGTCCAGAAGACCGACTCCAGGCTGCCCAGGCGTGGAAAGACCCGTACCGTCTCGAACGGCTCGATGCAGATGCACCTTTCTTTCTCTTCCGCTGCCTTCTCTTTTTCCTCCTGGGCGCGAGCGGTCGGCGTCAAGCCGACAAGCAGGAGCGCACCACCCAGTATGAGACTAGACCACCTCATGAATTTCCTCCTCCTGACAGGCCCCATCCTGGAAGCCATCTATTGGTCACGGCGCCAGGCCGTGTCCCGCGCTATCTCCACACCCCTTCAGGTCGCTCGATCAGCTGGAGACCGACCAGCGTCTCCAGCGCCTCGACGCGCTCACCCCAGAGCCCGACCAGCACCTCTCGATCCGCGCCAACGGCTCGGCTCTCGATCAGCATCCGATCGAGGATTCCAATCCGGTCTTCCAGCGCCGAGACCGCCAGGGCCGTCGGAGCATCGTAGACCCGATACTGCGGCTTATACGTCCGCAGCAGCCCCTCCAATTCCTGCGATCGCACAATCATCGGGCCCAGATCCTGGCTCGTCTGTTCTGCCAACCACGAACCGACCCGTCCTTCGTCCTGATTCGCGGGCCCCCGCAATACGACCAGACCCGTGAGGGCGGCGGCTACGGCAAGAGCCGCCGTTCGGAGCCCCAAACGTCGACGCCGTCGTCGCCGACGGACCTGGTCCGCCACTCGGACCCATATATCGCGTGGAGGCCTGTATCGCGGCAGCGCGCGGAGCTGTGCCCGTACCTGATACAGTCGCTCGAGCTCGGACCGGCATAGCTCACAGGATTCCACGTGGCGGCACGCGAACTCCGACCCCTCGCCATCGCGAAGCGCCAGCAACTCCTCCATCGCCAAGTGCCGAACTTTGCTTATCACTCCAACCACTCCCGCAGACGCTTATGGGCCCTTGATAGCTGAGATTTCGAGAAACTCGCCGTCCTTCCCATCATCTCGCCGATTTCCTCGTGGGTGTAGCCCTCGACATCGTGCAGCCACAGCACAGCCCGGGTCACCGCTGGCAGCCGACCGAGCGCCGCCTCCAGGTCTACCGGGGCCGACGGGTCCGGCGCTCGAGTCCCCAGCGAGTCTGGCGTGATCCCGCCGCCGAACAACGATCGGTTCGCCCGCTTCCTCTCGCGGCGGAGCAGCATCAGCGCTTTACTCACCGCGACTTGTCGGACCCACCCCCAGAGCGACCCATCGCCTCGAAAGCGTCCAATCGAGCGGCAGACCTCCAGGAAAGTATCCTGGAGCACATCCTCGGCGTCCTCCTCGTTGCCGCAGATCCGGCGTCCAATCGTATAGACCGGCCCCTCAAAGGCCCGATAGACGACCTCGAGGGCTTCCAGATCACCGGCCCGGGCCCGGGCGACGTGCGCGTTCGCAACGGCAAGAGCTTCGCTGTTCATTCCACTCTAATAGATGCATGAGGAGCACAAACCGTCGCCCGTGCCACCCGCCACCCGGGTCTCAGTTGAGAGTGGCTAGGGGCACGAAGAACAAGGGCTCCCTCGAACTGGGAGCCCTTTGGCTCAGAGACTTGATCGTAAACGCGGAGTCAGAAGCCGGGCGAGAATCCGAACTGCCAGTACCAGCCCTTCTCGGGCCGGTTGTTCGGGTGAACGAAGTCGATCTCGAGCAGCGCTACGCCGAACAGATTGATGCGACCGGCGATCCCGTAGCTCGTGACCGGGGACCAGGGGTCTTCGTTACCGCCGAGCAACAGCGCCCGATTGCCGCTCCACCAAGCCACCCCGGCGTCGAAGAAGAAGGCGATCGTGATGGGGGGCAAACCGGGAAGCGGCGAAACGCCCAGGCCCTGCGGGATCGGCGTGCGCAACTCGATGTTCGCCATCGCCACGCGGCTGCCGAACAGCTGGTCGTAGACCGGGCACGGACTGTTTTCGATTCCAACGCACTCCACGAACTCAAACGAGCCCGAGTCGTATCCACGGATCAGCTGCTGGTAACCGAGGAATAGGGCCTGCAGTCGCGGATCTTCGCCCCCGCTCCCGTAACGGCCGAAGTGTAAGAAGCGGCCGGCCAGCGTGTATGGAGCTATCGGCATGAAGTAGCGACGGTAGTCGAGGAGAGCGCCAACATAGTTCAGCGAGCCGACGGTCGGTGCGATCTCGATCCGGTATCGCTGACCCAGTACGGGTCCGGTGTAGCCGAAGAACGTATTGTCGTAGACCAGCGCCGTCGTAAACGTTCCCAGATTGAGCGCTCTCGGAACGCAGAACTCGAAGAGCAGGTCATCATCGGACTCGCACTTCGGAAACGACTCCGTGGTTTCCTCGATCACGCTCCCCGTAGGCGACAGCGTTCTACTGATAAGCTCATAATCGTAGGATATGTTGCGGTACTGACCGCTGAACTCGAAGCGCTGGACCCGACTCACCGGATAGGTGAGCAAACCCGACGCCTCGCGGCTGGTCTGGCGCAGTCTGAGCTCTTGCTCCAGGAATTCCCCCGTGGTCTGATCGAAGGCGTAGCCAAACCGTCGGTTGAGGATCGGGATCTGTCCGACAGTCCCCCCCCAGTTCCAACGCGACTTCCGGTTCTCGTACCCGACGACCGCCGCGATGTCCTTGAAACTACCGTTCACCTGCAGCAGAGTGGCCAGCGAGTGCTCACCCAGGTTGTCGCTCCAGAATAGCGCCGTCCCACCGCCCACGAATGTGCCGTAGCGGTCGCTACCCACGGCGACCTGAGGCGGGGCGATGTAATCCAGCGAGAGCCCTGCGCTGTACTTGGTCCTCTCGAACTCGTCCGACGTCGGCGGCAGGCCCAGTTCGGCGTTCCCGACCAGGGCCATCACATCGCCCACCGGACGGTCGGCCGGAGGCAGCACGGCTGGGCTGACGTCGGCCAGCGGAGGCAGCACCGGCCCACCCTCGAGCACGGCTGCCGAGTCGACGGCGTAGATAGTATAGCGGTCACCCTCGTAGGCGCTGAATACCAGCCGGTCCGTCTCGGTTGCCACCGACAGCGCCGGACTCAGCTCGGTGATCCCGCTGACGCCGGTCGTGAGGTTCGTGACTTGAAAGATCTCACCGTCGGGAACGCTCGCGCGGTAGATATTGCTGATGCCGTTGACGTCCGAAATGAAGTACAGGTTCGAACCGTCGCTTGACCACTGTGGGTTGATGTTCTTGGCGCCAGCGAAGCCAGGAGCGCGCTCGACTTCCAACGAGACCGGATCGATGAACGCGATCTCATACGGCCCCCAATCCAGACTCCGTAGATCGGTCGTAAAACGGTCGGTGACGAACGCGATCCGCCGGCCGTCGGGGGACCACTCGGGCTGCAAATCCGCGTAAGCGTCCTCGGTCAAGCGGCGGTGCTCGCCCGTGGCGACGTCGAGAACGAACAGGTCCATCAGGCCACCGACGGTCGCTGCGTAGACAATCTGACCACCATCCGGCGACCACGACGGGTTGAAGATCTCGCCCGCTTCCTCGACTTTGAATTCCTCGATTTTCTTCCCTCGCTCCGCATCGAGGATAGTGATGATCGGTTTCCCCCTGCTGACACCCGAAAAGACGAACTGACGGCCATCGGGGTGCCAATCGCCGGCCGAGCTGATGAACTGGAGGCTCTCGTAATGCGGATCGGTCGCCGTCTTCAGTATCTTCTTCTTGACCTCTCCCGTCTGGGCGTCGGCCCGGAACATCTCGATCGAGAAGCGGTCTTTCTCCGACAGGAAGACGACTTGGGATCCGTCCGGACTAACCGCCGGGGCCACATTGAGATTGCCGCTGCCCGTCTCGGGCGAAATCACGACGCGTCCGTAGTCGCCGGCCGACTGCGTCTTGTCAACGAGCCCCGTGTAAGCCTCACGGATCGATTCCTCCCACGAAGCCATCAACTCATCCGGGGAGATCTGCAGTACGGTGGCAATGGCCTGCGCCACATTGCCCGTCGTGGAGGCGGCCTTGAGTATTTCGCCGACTACCGGGTCACCCCAGCGGCCTCCGATGTAAGCCCACAGCCCGTGGCCGTAGCGATAGGGGAAGTACTTCGGGTTGGCCAAATCGCGAAAGCTCGGAAAGATGTCCCGACGCACCGCATCGTGCAGCCACATGGCAGTGTGCGGATAGACCGGACCGAGGGACAAGTACTCAGCCATACCCTCGATGAACCAGAGGGGCATAGCCAGTGCCGTCGGAAAACCTCCGCCGATCGCGGACCGCGACTGTGTCGTGATGTCGAACTGGAACGCGTGAACTAACTCGTGGCCCAGTACGTGATCGGTTTCGGCCAGTGAGCCGGCCATCGGCAAGACCACACGGCGCTTGAACGCCTCGGTCACACCCCCCGTCGCCTCGTCGATCGAACCGAGCAACGCCGTCGTCTGCTCGAAATCCGGGTGATCGGCGTAGAGGATAACGACCTGGCGTCCACTCAGCTCGTGATTGAACAGTCGCGACAGCCTGGCGTACCAACGCTCGGCCATGCGACCGGCCTGCTCTACGGCCGCCTGCGCCTCCGGGTAGTAGAGGATATCGAAGTGCTCGGTCTTGAGAGTCTTGAAGTCGAAGTTCTCATACTGGACCTTATTGCGCCCGAAATACTGCGCCTCGGCAACATTGGCCCACGGGCCCAACGACACGAGGGCCAAAAAGACGCCGGCAGCAACCGGGCTCGTGCTTGGGAATCTCATCGGGTTCCTCCAACAACCGAGCAACTCACTGCGAACCGCAGCCTAAGTCCTAGGAAGATAGGCGACAAGGCCTTCCAGAGCGACCCTGCGCCCGACCAACACTGCGAGCGGCATTTCTGAACCTTAACGCGCCGCTCGCCCAAGGGACCTGTCGGACTGACACAACTCGTACCGTTTATAACGCCCGACCGCCCGCCCGTGTTCCACCCTCCCGCCAGAACGCTAGGCTGACTCCCCAACCCGGCTGCCTTCAGCCTCCCATCCGCTCATTCGACTCTCACCGACGCGACGGGGCCCCAGTTCCCGCCCACGCCTCGATCACCACCCGCATATCGTCGTCCAGCACAGTCTCGGGGTAGGACGATTCCAATTCGGTCCAGACTTCGACGACCGAGCGAGCCAGTTGCGCGAGTCGCGCCGTGTCGCCACGCGCATGCAACGAGCGCATCAGAGGTAGCACATCCTCAATGGCCTGTCGGTAAGCCGCCCGGTCGTCCGGCTCCTCCGCCCCTGACACAACGGCCGTGATGTTCCGGGGCACCGAAGTCCTGGCCGGCCCCACTACGACGGGCCGTACCGCATTCAGGCCCGGCGGTTGCACCGCCAACAGGAGTGCGGAGGCGACGACGAGCGACGCGACAATCGCAATTCGATACTTCAAGTTATTCATAACTGAAGCCTATCTCACAGGTTTTCCCTTCCACGCCTTCGTGCGGCCCGCTTGTAGGATGACAATCCGTTGGGCGATTCCGTTAAAAACGCCGCAGACCACGCCAGTCGGGCGCGGCTCGGAGGGGCGCGACGCCGGGGCGTGCTCCCTCCGCAAGCCCAACCCCTGCGGCGAAAGACCCGCTGTGGCTCATTCCGATTGCCGCAGCTGGCACGCTCCGCTAGAATCCACGGCGACAAGGCCACCACTGTGGGCCACAAGCGAGCCGCCGACTATGGACTACGGCTTCCGGCGGCGATTGGCGCAGAGTCCGTGGAAGTGCGGGCGCTGCACGGTCCGCACGCTCTTCCGAAACTCACTTCCTAAACGTGCGAATAGCGGAATCCGTGACGGTGGAGTGACCGAGACCGGCACATGGGGATAATGAGAAAGAACCAGAACAGGGGTCCCGCTACCCTCTCTGCCGCATCCATCGAGCGGCCCGTCACGACTCTGGGTGACGCCCTGAGACCGTTCCGTCGCCGTTTCTCGTGGGCCGGCCTGTATTTCCTCGTCACATTCCTCATCGGAGCGGCAGGCTACTCGCTGATCGAGGGGTGGCTCTGGTTCGAGTCCCTGTATATGGCGGTCACAACCGTGACGTCGGTCGGTTTCATGGAGGTGCGCCCACTCAGCCCCGCCGGCCGCTCGTTCACGATAGTCTTGATATTCCTCGGTCTGACGGGCCTGGGAATATGGTGGGCGCTGATCACCGCGCTGATCGTCGAGCTCGACTTGGGCGGTGTCTTACGGAGACGTCGGATGATGCGTTCGATAGAAGACCTCAGGAACCACTTCATCGTCTGCGGCGTGGGCCGGATGGGCCGAGTCGTCGCGGATGAACTCGAGCAATCCGGGCAGCCATTTGTGGTCATCGAGCACAACCCCGCCCGCTTGTCAACGCTGTTGGAGAACCACCCGGACGTGCTCGTGATCGAGGGTGATGCGACCCGCGAGCAGACATTGAGGGGTGCCCGCATCGCGCGTGCGAGCGGTTTGGCCGCCTGTCTGGCGGACGATGCCGACAACCTGTTGGTCTGCATTACCGCACGTCACCTGAACCCCGAACTCACTACGGTGGCTCGGGCTTACAACGAGGAGTCGGTCGAGAAGTTACGACGCGCGGGCGCCGAGCACGTGATATCGCCGAACCAGACGGGTGGAATCCGCATGGCGTTCTCGCTCCTACGGCCCCACGTGGTCAGTTTTCTCGACTGCGTGATCGAGGATGTTGGAATCGAGCTGCGATTGGAACAGGCGGCGATTCCCGAAACCTCACATCTCGCCGGCCAAACGCTCGCGGAGGCGAGAATCCCTCAGCGCACCGGGCTGATCATCCTAGGGCTCCGCCGCGCCGGACAGGAGGGGCGCCTCATCTACAATCCCGGGCCCGAGACGCGTCTCGAGGCCGGGGACGTGATGATCGTCCTCGGCGGCTCCGAGCAGGTCCAGCAACTTCGCGAGTACGCCGCGGTTGGGGTGGAGGTATGAGCGAAATCCATCTACGATTCGGCGCTGTGCCAGGCTCGTTCCCTGTCCGCTTCTATACGTCGAGATTCTTCACGTATCTGGCGTTCTGCTCGATGAACGCACGGCGCGGCTCCACTTCGTCACCCATCAACAAGCTGAACAGTCGGTCAGCCTCGACCGCGTCGTCCATGGTGACCCTCAGAATCGTGCGGCGCTCGGGGTCCATCGTCGTCTTCCAGAGCTGTTCCGGGTTCATCTCGCCCAATCCCTTGTACCGCTGGATATCCGGCTTGCCCTTGCCGTCCTTGCCGTAGCGCTCGAGAAGCTGATCGCGCTCGTCGTCGGAGTAGGCGTAGTGCTCTTCTCTCCCGCGCCGCACGCGGTAGAGCGGCGGCTGCGCGATATAGACATAGCCCGCTTCGATCAACTGGCGCATGTGGCGGAAGAAGAAGGTGAGCAGCAGCGTTCGGATATGGGCACCATCGACATCGGCGTCCGTCATGATGATGATGCGGTGGTAGCGAGCGCTATTAATGTTGAACTCGTCTTCACCGATCCCAGTGCCCACGGCAGTGATGATTGTACGGATCTCTTCGTTCGACAATACGCGGTCCAGCCGTGCCTTCTCCACGTTCAGGATCTTGCCCCGGAGTGGCAGAATCGCCTGAAAATTGCGATCACGTCCCTGCTTCGCCGAGCCACCGGCCGAATCGCCCTCAACGAGATAGAGTTCGCTGACGGAAGGATCGCCCAGGGAACAGTCAGCGAGCTTGCCCGGGAGAATCGAGCCCTCGAGCGCCGACTTGCGACGTGTCAGATCACGTGCCTGCCGCGCCGCCTCGCGGGCCCGGGCCGCCTGCGTGCATTTCTCGATGATCCTCCGTGCCGCTGCCGGATTCTCGGCCAAGAAATTCGCGAGCCCCTCGTTCACAACCGATTCCACGGCGCCGCGCACTTCGCTGTTGCCTAGTTTTGTCTTGGTCTGCCCCTCGAACTGCGGGTCCATAACACGGACCGACAGAATCGCGATCAGGCCCTCCCGAACATCCTCGCCCGTCAAGTTGAAACTAGCCTTCTTCAGCATTCCGCCGCGGCGCGCATAGTCATTCAAGGTGCGCGTCAGAGCCGCCTTGAAGCCCGTCAGGTGCGTACCGCCTTCATGCGTATTGATATTGTTGACGAAGGTGAAGGCATCCTCCCGGAAGCCCTCGTTGTACTGTACAGCCAACTCGATCTCGCACTCCGGGCGTTTTGCCTCCATGTAGACGATATCATTGTGAAGAGCCTTGCGGTTGCCACGCAGGTACTTCACGAACTCCTTGATACCACCCTCGTACTGATACTTGCCCTTACGCTCTTGATCGGGACGACCATCCTTCAGCGTTATGCGCACACCACGATTGAGGAATGCCAGCTCGCGTAGCCGCGTCGCCAGCGTGTCGAAATCGAACTCCAGCTCAGTGAAAACCTCGGAATCGGGCTTGAAGGTGACCTGCGTGCCCGTCCGGTCGGTCTTACCTCCGGCCTCTAGGTCGGTCGCTTTCTGGCCACGGCCGTACTTCTGACGCCAGATCCTGCCATCGCGATGGATCTCGACTTCCAGCCACTCCGACAACGCGTTCACCACGGATACGCCGACGCCGTGCAGCCCACCCGATACCTTATACGATTCCTTGTCGAACTTGCCCCCGGCATGGAGGGTGAGCATCGCCAGCTCAACGCCGGGGACCTTCTCGGTCGGATGCACGTCCACAGGGATTCCGCGGCCATTGTCCTGAACCGTAACCGAATTGTCGGGGTGGATCGTCACATCGATCTGCGTGCAGAAACCCGACATCGCCTCGTCGATCGAGTTGTCGACAACCTCGTACACGAGGTGATGAAGGCCACGGCCTGACGTGGAACCAATATACATACTCGGCCGGCGCCGCACACCTTCCAAGCCCTTGAGGACTTGGATCTTGCCGGCGGTATACTCTTGGCCCGACGTACTTCCCGCCTTGCGCCCTTTTTTGCCAGCCGCCCTGTCCGAAGGCCGCTTCGACTTCTCCTTACCCGTCGCCTTCTTCTTCGACTTTATGCCCACACTCTTCTTCCCTGTCCCAGAACGTTTCGCCATCAGATTCCTCTATCGCCAGAGTGGCAACGACGCTCCCGAACTCGGCGTCTCAATCACGAACCGCCGGCCAATCTGAACACGATCCTCTCGAATTTTCCCCGCCTTCGCGCTGCGTTCAGCTCGCCGAGAATGCGGCGTTCCAACAACCGTAGCTCCATCAGCCATGCCGAGGAGCTCACCTCAACGAACAGTGTCTCCCGGTCGAAACCGACAGGGTTAGCGACACGCGCGATCTGCGGGCCAACAAGCCCGGCCCAGTCCGCGATCACCGCCGCGCGTTCCACGCCCTCCGAAAGTCCACGCGATCGCAGCAGCCCCTCGACGAGCGGCCCCAATCGTTCGGGCGATCCGTCGCGACGGCCGTTCACGCGCGGCGCACCCTGCCGCCGCTAATGCGGTAAGCCGGCAGCGCATCACCCATCACCGCAAACTCGTCCGGCTTTGGAGACGTGACGATGACCTGTCCCCACTCTTCAGCTGTAAGCAGTTCAACAACCCGTTCCGCACGCGAAGGGTCGAACTCGGCGAAGACGTCGTCCAGCATTACGATCGGCCGCCGCCCGTTCGTTCGCACGGTCTCCGCCTCGACCATTCTCAGCGCCACAGCCGCGGTCCGCTGCTGGCCCGCCGAACCGAAGCTGCGCAACATCACGGAATCCGACTCACCTGACACCCGAAAAGCCAGGTCGTCGCGATGCGGCCCAACCAGTGTCAGCCCCCGACGACGCTCGCGTTCCGCCACCCGTTCGAGCTCGGCCAGGAAGGCATCTCGCCAAGAATCCGCCACCCCCGGCCCGTTGGCGTGCGGCTCGCCGATCTTGACCGCCGGCTGATAGTCGAGCGTCGCCTCTTGCCCTCCAGAGATGGCTCGATAATAGCGGGCGAAGCCTTCCCGGCTTGCGGCCACCCAAGCCGCTCGCGCCGCGCAGATCTGGGCACCCGTCTCAATCAGGCCGCCATTCCACGCCGAGAGCTCAACCGACGTCGCCCCGTCGCGCAGCAACCCGTTCCTCTGCGAGAGGACCTGCCGGTAGCGCTGCAAAGCTGACAGATAGCCCGGCTTCGCCAGCGAAAGGACGATGTCGAGAAAGCGTCGCCGCACTCCAGGTCCGCCCATGACAATGTCGACGTCGCTGGCGGTAAAGATGATCGCACCGATTCGCCCGATCGCCTCGCCCAACCGCCCTGGCTCCCGGCCATCAACCGACACCTTCTTCCGACGGCCGTCGCGCGAATAAGCCGCAGCGACTTCTGTGGGCCGCTCCCGTTCGGTATCCGACAGGGATCCTTCGACGCGGAAGTGCTCCCGCCCGAAGCGCACCAACTGTTCGTCCCGGCCCCCCCGAAACGAGCGGAAGATCTCGAGATAGTAGACGGCCTCCAGCAGGTTGGTCTTACCCTGACCGTTATCGCCGATCAGGGCTGCCCCCTCCTCTGGAAACTCGACGACCTCGTCATCAAAATTCCGGAAATTCCGGAGTCCCAACCGCTGGAGATACACCA
>JASFMO010000046.1:0-14472 GCA_050117535.1 Gemmatimonadales bacterium
GCCAAAACGACCAGGCTGCAGCGCCATAGCTCCCCGCCGCGAACAGAACTCACTACGAAATCGCTTTCCTCGTCTCAACGCGGGCGACCAGTTCCGGCAACACGACGCCGGCCGCCCCTTCCAAAAAGATATCCACGCTGTGCGTCAACTCGGAGCGCTCGACGTTCACCTCCACGACCTTGGCCCCACCCGCCCGCGCCGCGGCCGGTAACGCAGCCGCCGGGTAGACGATCCCCGAGGTCCCGACCACCAGCATCACATCGCACGTCACGGCGAGCGACTCGGCGCGCTCGAACACCCCGGGCGGCAACATCTCACCAAACCAAACCACGTCCGGACGCAATGGCGAACCGCAGATGGAGCACGTCGGAGGTTGAACCGAACCTTCGACATGCGAGATCGCGACATCGACATCAGCCGGATGATCCTGCTCGAAGCACTTGAAGCGGTTGATATTGCCATGCAACTCCAATACGGTGCTCGATCCCGACCGCACGTGCAGGCCATCGATGTTCTGCGTAACGACGATTAGCTGTGGCACTAGCCGTTCGAGATCGGCCAGTGCGTTGTGGCCGGCATGCGGTTCGCACCGCGCGATGAGGCGGCGCCGGTAGTTGTACCAGCCCCAAACGCGCGCGGGATCGCCGCGGAATCCACCCCGCGTGGCCAGTTCCTCGGGCCGGTAACGCGCCCAAAGCCCGTCTTGTGCGTCACGAAAGGTGGGTATGCCGCTCTCCTTTGACATGCCCGCCCCGGTCGCTGCGACTACCAGGTCGGCTCCGGCTAGCCACTCTGCGGCGCGATCGAGGTCACCGTCGTCGCTGGACATACTTGTTACTGGCTCATGAATGGAATACGAGATCTCCTCCCACCATTGTCGCCACCACCTCCGCAGCCCGCAGTTCTTCGGGATCCGCCGTCACCAGGTCCGTATCCCAGGCAGCGAAGTCGGCTCTACACCCTGGCGCCAGCCTGCCACCATCACGCTCACCCGCTGCCAAGGCGGGTCCCTCCGTGTAAGCTCTAAGAACCTCTGGGCCCGACAAACGTTCCTCACGGTTCCAACCCCCCGGCGGGTAACCGTGACGGTCGCGTCGCGCCACGGCGCCATAGAAGCCTTCGCGCGGGTCCGCTGCCTCCACAGGCGCGTCCGATCCGAAGGCCAACACGGTCCCAGCATCCGCCAGGGTGCGGAAGGCATAGGTTCGCCGGCTTCGCTCCGCGCCCCATCGTTCCTCCGCCAACCGGATATCGGTCAGCAAATGCGAGGGCTGCATCGATGCAACGATCTTGGCCCCACCGGCGCGGCCAACGTCATCGGGATGAACGCACTGCAGGTGTTCAATGCGATGCGGTATCGCCAGCCCGGTCGAGCCCGCCGCCTCGAGCGCGTCCAGTGTCATTCGCACCGCGGCATCACCGATGGCGTGGACGGTGGCCGACAACCCGGCCTCGGCGGCGCGCCCCACATCGTGCGCAAACTCGTCAGCATCGAGACGCCGTATCCCGCAGCCGGCCGAATCGGCGTAAGGTTCGAGCATCCAAGCCGTCCTCGAGCCCAGCGCACCATCGGTGAAGTACTTGATGCCGCCGACCCGCAGCCATTCACTGCCGAACCCGCTGATCACGCCGCACTCGATCAGCGAGTCGAGAAATCGCTGGGGCAGATGGTGCAACACCCGCAACCGGAGCTCTTGGGAACGCTCCAGATGCTCGAGGATCCGAAACGACTCGGGAGCCTCCACCGAATGCACTGCCGTCACCCCGAGCCGATGCAGTGCTGCCTGTCCTTCAAGCACGGCCCTGCGCCGCTTGGCTTCACCCGGCGGCGGCTTTCCCTGATACCACCAGTCCAGCGCACGCTCCTTCAGCACGCCGGTCGGTCGCCCGTCCGGACCGCGCTCCACGAACCCGCCGGCTGGATCGCTACGCCCGGGACCGATATCCAGCCGTCGCATGGCTTCGGAGTTCAACCAGCCCGAGTGTAGGTCGTGGGCGACAAGGACCACGGCGCGACCGCGAGCGGCGGCATCGAGGTCGGCCAACTCGGCTTGCGAGCGCCATTCGGGGTCCCAGCCCTTGAACTCTAGCCACGCGTCGGCCGGAGATGAGTCGGCGAGACGCCCCACGCGCTCGAGTGCTTCCGTCATGGTGGTCATGCCCGCGAGGTCGGGCAGTGCGAGTCCCAGCGCCCATTCCACCAGGTGGATGTGAGAGTCGGTCAGCCCCGGCAGAATGACCGCCGGCCGGAGGTCCAGCCATTCCAACGACGGTCCGTATCGCGAAGACGCATCGGCGGCCGAGCCCGTCGCTTCGACAACGCCGCCCCGCAAGACCAAGCACTCGGCCTCCGGCTTGTGCGGATCCAGCGTGTAGATCTTCGTGGCGCGCACCGCGAGAAGTCGATCGTCTGTCATGCCGTTAGGATAAGTACGCGGTTGTGGATTTGATAGTCGACAGCCCAACGGCTTGACCGCGCGGTCCGCCGTGTGACTCGGCTATGCGGCTGTACGTCTTGGGCTACTCGAGCGGCAGATCGAGCTCGGCGACCAATTCTGGCCGATGCCGCGCAAGCCAGTCATGGATCGACCGGACCTGGCTGATCGGTAGTTTGCGCACGGTCTCGAGCGGGAGCCCCGGTATCACCGCCGCCAGCGAGCGACGCAGCAGATAGTCCTGCTGCTTGCGTCGGAGCTCGGCGGTCATGCTCGGCCCACTGGGGTTGTCGGGAATCGGCTCGAGCAGGGTCCGGAAGCTGTGGATTTGTCGGTCAGAGAACGATTCGGGAATTCTAAGCCGGCGTTTTCCGATTACAAAAGAGCCATCGGTGCCGACTCTTGACGCCTTAGGCATTCGCCATCCTTGCCCGTGTTAAGCGGAGCCCCGCATAATAGCAGGGAATCATACATTTTCTGAGTGGTTTCAGCGGTAGTAATCTAGCCCAGGTCGGTCGACTCGGCAAGCAAAATCGCTCGGCCTAAGCGAGCCTTTCCTCAGGTGCCGTCGGGGCCTCCATGACAAACAGAGGCACGCTCTTCAGGTGGTGCCCATCGATGCTGACCTCGAACGAGTAGTCGCCCGGCGCCCGGAAGCTGACACCACTGAGGCCCATGATGACGTGGGGTTTGACGGGCCGACCGGGAGCGCTGCCGGGCACCTGCATGGGCCCCTCGGCCCTGAAAAGCTGCTCGCCGTCGGCGTCAAGCAGACGCACCTCGAGAGTATGGGAGCCCTGATCGGTGAAATCGGCCTTCACTCGCAGGACGAACACCATGGCGGCGTGCCGGACGGGGAATTCTCGGGCCCAGATCGTATCGAATATGCCGAGGATGTTGAGCTTGCCTTCTTGGCTCACGTTGGCCGCGTCGGCGATGAGGGCGAAGTCCAGCTCCATAGTCTTGGCGTTCCCTTTTCGACCTGGTCGCCCAGGTCCCATCGGGTCAGTGGTTTCCTTTGTCCCGAGTGACGGGTCCGAAAGGGCGTTGCAGCGGTCCGAAATGCCGTTCGAGCGGTCCGAAATGCCTCTGCACCGGGCCTAGCTCGCGCTCAACCGACCCAAGTTTCCCAGCACTGGGCGGAACGGTCGGTATCAGCATCCGACCGCGTGAGAGGAGCACGCAGTTGGTTAAAACGGACCTCTTGGGTAGGGGCGTGTGAAAAACGGCCTCCTCGCAAACGATGAAGGGCCGATCGCCAGGCTCTCGAGCGGTCGCGGCCGCTTCATTCCGCAGCACGCACCCCGCTGGTACACGGTCACCCCGGATGAGGCCGCTGGATTCCTTGCGCACTACACACCTGTCCGTCTCGGGCTGTTGTGCGATGGCCGTTCGAGCGTGCATCGAAAGGACGAGACCAAGGGCCAGAGACGCCACCAGGCTTGCTTTGGGTGCTGACATAGTGGGAGGAACGTATCACGCCGACCTGACAACAACAAGCTCGCGCCGGATTGGGTCGCGTCGGAGAAGCCGTCGGTCGCGGCTGGCGAAAAACGCGCCCAGGAGGGCCTAGTTCTCAGGTTCGGGGCTTGTATCGATTTGCAGTGAATCCACGCTGGGGAGTGCCCCTCGATATCCGAGAAACCGGGCGACCGTTGACAGACTGGGGTTGTCATGGCGGTCGATCGAATAGGCGACCCGTAGGTTCCCCTGTCCTCCGCCGGGAGCGTCGATCATGCGCTGCACGACGGCTAGGCTCCGCAGAGCACCGACATCGTCGCGGTAGCGATTGAACAGCTCGTCATAGGTCAGCGCGGCATCCGACTGGCGGTCCGACCAGGCGAGCCAATCAGCAAGGATTCGCAGTCGTTCGCGCTCGGTGGCGTGCGCGCGGACTTGGGCGGCAGCCTGGAGCGCGGTCCGCGCTTGGCGGCGCGCGCCCTGCATTGCCAAGGATTGCGCGAGCAAGTGGTGGGCGATGGCGAAGGCTGAATCGTGTCCCGTCGCAGCCGCGGCGGCCCGGCCTGCTTCCCGGTAGCGCCCGGCGCGGAAGTGGTCGAGCGCATCGGCGTACGAATTGACAGCCTCGGGATTCTCCGACAAGAACGTATGAATCGGGACGCTACCCTCGATGTCCTCCTCAGGCTCGCCCAACCGGCGGCGCACGGCCCGAGTCAGTTCATCCAGCGCCGTCAGCGTCCCGGACCCATCGAGGAGACGGGAGACCCGGTACGCCGCGTCACCGTCGGGACGCAGGATCTCGAGCACGAGGCTATCGCCGTCGGCCCCCCGCTGCAGAGTGCCCGCGATGACCGCCGAGATCCCCTCCACGGAGGCCAGCGAGAGAGCCTCGTCTCGGGAGAGCCCCTCCGGCGTTTCGCTCCCTGCCGTTCCTAATGCGGCGAGCGCGCGGCCGCGGGGAAAGACGTAGAAGAAACGAGCCTGCATCAAATCGGCTTCGAGGGCTGCGGTCAGAGCGCTCGGCTCGACGCCTCCACCAAAGGCCGGGTCCACTCCGACCGTGCTCCCAGGCTCCGTCCCGCTCGAGCGCAGGTCGGCGACCACCACCCACTCGCCGGGCGCTTCAAGAATTGAGCGGGAGAACAGTTGACTGATCTTCGCGATCGACGTCTCGACAAACGCCGGCGCTCGGACCGAGACCTTCGGCAGGGACGGCCCCGGCGTTGAAGTCTGTTCTGAACCCGCCGTCTCACTTCCAGGCCCTCCGATCAGGCCGATCAACTTCGGTCCGAACGTGAGGGCCGCGACAACGACGACCGCCCCGAGCGGTGCGTACCAATATCGGCGCACGACCGAAGCCAGTCCTGTCTCCGGCGTTGGCCGGGCACCCGCTGTCTCTGCCGCAGGCGTGTAGAACGCAGGCTCGAGCTGAGGGGCCTCGTCAGAATGTTCGTCGGTCGTTTCGTGCTCCCACTCCTCGTACCACTCGACCGGGGCTTCTTCCTCGATTCCTTGATCGATCGGCGCCAAGACTTCCGCAGAATCGTCGGGCGACCAACCGTCACGTGGCGTCCCCGCCGGTTCGTCGCCGGCGAAGGCCGCGGCCGTCTCGGGTCCCGTGGACTCATCATGGATGGGGGCGGACGCAGCCTCGTCCGTCGCCCACGGTTCGTAATAATCCGCGACCTCGGCACGCTCTTCAGTGACAATCGGTTGGTCATCGGCTCGGGACCGCTTCAGCCGAGCCAAGAGGCCACGCAAGGCGTGCACAACCCATTCCGACACCTCGGCCCACGCGTCTCGCAGAACGGGTGCCCAAGGCTTGCGGACGGACGTCACCCGGTGGCGAACGCGCGTAACTCGCCCTCCATAGAAATCGCTATCGTCTAGGTCCAAGTCGGCGAGCTCGAACTCCGCCGAGTCGGGTTCATCGAAGAGGACGGTCGGGCCCCCCGACGGCGACGACGGTTCTTGGGGGGGCGCCTCCCAGTCAAGACCGACCAGACCGCCAGCCGGGGCCGTAGCCTGATCCGATGCGACCCTATCGGTCTCGGCAACCGGGTCCTCCTCGGGTTCAAGGGCGAAGTCGCCCCAAGGATCCGGGGCATCGGCGCTGTGTCCATCCTCTAGTTCCGTCTCGGCGCTGGGTGGACTTTCCGCGACCCGCCCGGTGGCGCTGTCTCCGTTCGGCTCTTCACCGTCGTCGACGAAAGCCGCCAGAATCGCCGCTGTGGCTCGATAAAGATCTCGATCGCGTTCACCCTCGTCGCGGGTCGGCCTTCGAGGCTCAGCGGGCTCGGGGCCCTCACGGATCGGCTTCTCAGAACCTGCCGACGCCCTACCGTTCTCCTCTAGCTTCTTGTCTGGGTCGGGAGGGGGTTCGGGTTCGGGTTCGGCCTTGGCGCGCGGCTCGATTTTGGCTTGGGAAGCGGCTTCACTTTGCGGCTGGGCTTCGGCCTCAGGGTCGGCCTCTGTATTGTGCTCAGATCGCGGGGACGGAGCACCATTCTCGTCCGGCCTGTCCGGCATCACGTTGTCGCCGAAGCCCTCGGGGCGATCTGGGGTGTCCACCGCATCCTCAGCGTCTCCGGATCCACCGTTCCCGTCTGATGGGTCAGGGTCCGAGGCCCGGGAGGCGATCTTCTCGAACGACATGGCGACCGTCTCCACCACGAGCTCGTCGGCCAGACCACGAGCCCGATCTCGAGCCGCGCCGACACGGAACTCGGCTGTGAGAGGTTCATCGAGCCTATGGAACGTACGCGTGGACGTTGCCTCTGTCGAGGCGGACCCGGTCACGGCCCTGTCGGCCGACGGCCGGTTCATTGCAGGCGCGGGCCGATGAGGGATCTCGATCTCGGGAAGTTCAAAGGTCAGCTCGAAGGCGTCGGGTGGCGCCGGAGCCGGCTCGAGGTCCCACGGCGGCAGCTCCCGCTCGGGCTTCGGGATTTCGTGCGGCGTCCTTCTCAGCTGCACGCGTTGAGGTGGCGGCTTCGACGCAATCCTCTGGAGCATGGGATAGCGAGCGATGACTCGCTTCACTACTCCAGGGACATCGGCAACACCGCTGCGGTGGAGCCTCTCGGTGTAGTCCGCATACGCCTGGGTCGCCTCTTCGCGTCGTCCCGTGCGGGCGTACGTCTCGAGAAGGTGGGCGACCGGTTCCGATCGCATAGGTGCCCTGGAAACGATAATCCGCCACCACTCGGCCGCCGTTCGCCACTTGCCGGCCTCACCCGCCTCGCGCGCGGCGCGCGTCATGGCGTGGTCCCACGCGCGCTTCAGCCGACCACGTTCTTTCGTGGCCCACTCGTCGAAGGCCTGGGCACCCGACTCGAAATCCTCCAGGAACTCACCGACGTAAAGCTTGGCGACTCGAACGGGCTTCCTGGCGTCGATAGCGGCTTCCATGTCCATCGTGTCCAGCCAGACCCCGCTAATGCCCTCGATCGTGTCCCCGGTTAAACGGATGTTGACGAACGGGACCGCCTGGTTCAGCCACTTGACCGTCCGCTTCAAGCCATCCAGCTCCCGATCATAGCTCTGTCCGTGGCCGATCAGCTCCACAACCTCGAACGGATGCATGGGGCGGCGTTCGTGAAACAGGTAGATAAGCAAAGCCAGGTGCTTCGATCCCAGATTGACATCGAGTTCCGAGCCCTGCTGAAGAACACGAACCCCACCTAGGGTATAAAGCTCGGTCGCGACGGCACGCGCCGACGATCGGTAGGCGCCATCATCCTGGCCGCCGTTCGTATTTCGCCTTGGCGTAGTAGTCACCGATCTTGCTCTCGGTTCAGTCGGGGGGAAGTCGGAACTTCGGGTGGTCCGAGGCGGGTATTGGCGTTCGGCTTAGCGTCCTCAGCTCAGCTCTCTCGCACGCTCTCCGCCGTGACCCGGACAAAGTGCCCGAACGGTACGGACAAGCTGCCCGGGCCGCAGCGCACTGAGCGGCCCGGATCCGGGCTTCCGCCGTCTATGTTTGCCAGAATCATGCCACCTGCTCCCCCACGGTTGTTGACGGAGCGGGCCTGCGGGGCCTTCTTAGGTGGCGGCCCGATGGTGGCTGAGCGCCGGAACTTGCTTGGACGTCGAGTTACGGCGGCGGAAATGGCGGCTCGCAGTCGGCAGGACCGCGAGAGCACAGTCAGTTACTTGATCAAGGACGGGGATACGGAATCGATGCACGGCTTCAGTCGGGAGCGATTCGAGAGCGGTTTGACCTATGAGGCTTACCGTAAGACGGTTACGAAGCACGAACGCCTTTGGAATGGCGTCTACGACCATCTCCGGGTCCCGGCCGACGCTCTGAACCGGATCGCGGACTTGCCCGGAAATCGAAACGTCGCGGTTCTGGCGGAAGACTGGTGCGGAGACGCCGCATCGCTCGTGCCGGTGTTGGCAAAAGTCGCTGCGGCAGCGCCGGAGCTCGTCGACCTTCGCGTGTTCAGCCGCGATGAGAACCTCGACGTCATGGACCAGCATCTCAGCCACGGAGGACGCTCGATCCCTGTTGCCATCGTTTTCGACGACGCCATGAAAAAAGTCGGCTGGTGGGGCCCTCGTCCCGGTCCGGCCCAAGCGCTGTTCCGCGAGAAACTGCGCGACTACAAGGCGGGGCGCCTCACCGACAAGCGGGAAGAAGTCAACAAACCCGTCTTGAAGTGGTATCGCCTCGACCGCGGACGTCACACGATCGACGAGTTTCTGACAATCCTCGAGCGCGGCGGCTCGCTTCGAGCCTGATCAGCGGTTCCTGCCGACTCATCACTCATCCCGACGCCGAGGCCAGTCGCTGCGCAGCCACCTCGGCATCGGCCAGGACCCGCAGGATGTTGCCGCCGAGGATCTTCGGGATCTGCTCTTTATCGTAGCCGCGACGTGCCAGTTCCTCGGCAATGGCCGGGTACTTCGACACATCCTCGAGTCCATCCGGCACCGCGGTGATACCATCAAAGTCCGAGCCCAGGCCCACATGATCGATCCCGGCGACCTGCACGATGTGATCGATGTGATCGACCACATGCGCGACCGTCCCACGCGGTATGGGGTGGTCTTCCCACCATTCGCGCCAGGCCGCCTCCAAAGCTTCGTCGTCGTCGCCGAACTCATCGCGTAGCTGACGCTCGAGGTCAAACATGTCGCGCACGACGTCGGCGGCTTCGGGGACGACAAAGCCCGAATAGAAGTTCACCATCACCACGCCGCCGTTTGCCGGTATCTGCCGCAGAACATCGTCTGGAACGTTGCGCGAGTGATCGTTCACGGCGCGGGCGCCGCTGTGCGAGGCAATGATCGGAGCCTGGCTGACGCGCAGCACGTCCACCATCGTTTCGAACGAGACGTGCGAGATGTCGGCCAGCATGCCGAGCCGATTCATCTCACGAATGACCCCTTCACCGAACACACTCAATCCACCGTGTCGCGGCTCGTCCGTGGCCGCATCCGCCCAATCGGTGGTGCTCGCGTGCGTGAGGGTCAGGTAGCGCACGCCAAGGCGGGCGAACACCCGAACAGCGGCGAGCGAGTTCTCGATCGTGTGTCCTCCCTCCACACCGATCAGCGCGGCTATTTTGCCAGACTCCACGATTCGAGAGACGTCATTCGCGGTGCGCGCCAGCGCGAGGTCGCTCGGGTATTCCGCGACCATGCGGTAGATCAGATCGATCTGCTCGAGCGCCAACCGAAGGGCTCCTCGATGCTCGTACTCCGGCGGGACGTAGGCGGCGAAGAAGGTCCCTCCGACTCGCCCCTCGCGCAGTCGTGGAATATCTGTATGACCCTCCTCGTGTCGCTGGGCGAGATCGAAGTTCTCGAAGCTGGCTCCGTACTCGCTGCGCAGTCGCCACGGCAGGTCGTTGTGCCCGTCCACTACCGCACCGGATCGCTGCAGGGCGCGAGGGCTCCGCTCGTTGGCCAAACGCTCCTCCTCGGTGCTCATGCGGCCCGCCCCACATGCGACAAGGAGAGTCCGGCCGCGCGCGTCGGGCAGGGCCTCACTGGTTGGGCTGGCGGCGCTCCAAAGCCGTTCTCAGCAGCTGATCAAGCGCACCGGGATCGTCCAGAGCGAGATCATAGGAGACCCTAACCACTGGTTTGTCGATCTCGATCAACCGAGCGAGATCGATCGGCGTCCCGACAACGACAACGTCCGCATCCGAGCCCTGGATCGTTGCCTGCAGCTCCGCGACCTGCTCCTCGCCGTACCCCATGGCCGGGAGTACCGGCCCAGTATTGGCGTACTTCTCGAAGGTCTCGACGATCGAGCCTACCGCATACGGCCGCGGATCGACCAAGTCGGCCGCTCCGTGCTTCTGCGCCGCCAGGCTGGCGGCACCGAACCGCAGGTCTCCGTGCGTGAGGCTGGGGCCATCCTCGACGGCGAGCACCCGCTTCCCCTCGAGTAACTCTGGCTTGTCGACGCTAACCGGAGAACGCGCAACCAGCACTTGTGCACGCGGGTTCGCGGCATCGATGTTGTGCCGGACAGTCTCGACGTCCTCGGGCCGCGCGGAATCGCTCTTGTTGATGATCACCACGTCGGCCATGCGCAGATTTGCCTCACCGGGATGATACGAGATCTCGTGTCCCGGCCGATGCGGGTCGGCGACCACTATGTGGAGATCGGACTTGTAGAACGGCAGATCGTTGTTGCCGCCATCCCACAGCACCACGTCACCGTCCTCCTCCGCTTGTCGCAGGATCGCCTCGTAGTCGACTCCCGCGTACACGATGGTCCCTCTGCGGAGATGCGGTTCATACTCTTCCCGCTCTTCGATGGTCACCTCGTGTCGATCCAGATCCTCATACGTCTTGAAGCGCTGCACGCGCTGACTGTTGAGGTCGCCGTACGGCATCGGATGTCGGACCACGACCGGGGTGCGGCCGAATTCCCGCAAACGTGTGACGACGTACCGAGTCGTCTGGCTCTTACCCGACCCGGTCCGAACCGCGCATATGCTCACTACCGGTCTTGCTGATGGGAGCATCATTTGCTGCGGTCCCAAGAGCGTGAATCCAGCCCCGGTGGCCAAGACCCGGCTGGCCACATGCATCACGTACTCGTGGGAGATATCCGAGTAGGAGAAGATACAGAAGTCGATCTGCTCCCGCTCGATGATTCGCTCCAATTCCTGTTCCGGCAGGATCGGAATACCGTTCGGGTACTCCGGCCCAGCAATCTCTGCTGGGTAGACTCTACCGCTGATGTTCGGGATCTGGGTCGCCGTGAAACCGACGACCTCGTAGTCCTCGTTGCTGCGGAAAAAAGTGTTGAAGTCGTGAAAGTCCCGCCCGGCGGCTCCAAGAACAAGCACTCGCTGCTTTGTTGCGGTCATAGATCCTCTTCTCGTCCCTTTGAACCCACTTCGAATCCAACTCCTATCGTTGCGATGCGCCGCGCCCACGAAGTCGAGCTTCCGTGAACATTGGCATCATCTCAAGCTCCGAACTTCGCCAACCGGCCTGCGTGAGCCAGCGCCAGCGGCATCAGATCCTCCGATCGGCATAGACCCCCGCCCCCCTGCCGGCACCATTTCTCACCGAATTGTCTCACGTCGTCGCGCCGACACGTAGGAGACCAAAGCAGAAACGGCACCGGGTGCCAACTGTGGCTGCGCAACGCCGCCGGCGTCGAATGATCTCCCGTGACCAGTATGACGTCCGGCACGAGGCCTTCCAGCCTCGGGATGCGGCGGTCGATCTCTTCGATCACTTCGACCTTACGCTCGAAGTTACCGTCCTCGCCGGCCTTGTCGGTCTCCTTCACATGGACGAAGGCAAAATCGTAGTCATCCCAGACCCGCTCCAGGGTGTCGAAAAGATCGTCCGCCGACGCGCCCGCCTCGACCGGCTCCATGCCGAACAACCTCGCTACGCCTCGATACATCGGATATTGCGCGACCGCGACGGCCCGCAGACCGAAGACGTCGGTGAACGTGGGCCAGTCGGGTCGGCGTGCGAATCCCCGCAACAAGACCATGTTGGCCGGCTCGTGTCCTTTCAGACGCTCGCGCGCTTCATCGACGAAACGACTCACGAGCCTGGCGGTGTCCGCCGCGGCCGGATCCTCCGCCGTGACCGGCAACGGCGGGCTGCCGAGATGACCCGGATCGGTGTCCGCGATCCCCTCCGTCAAGCCCTCGCCGCGCAACACCAGCAGGAAACGATGTTCCCGGACCGGTTCGACGAACATGTCGATGCCGTGTAATTCAATGGTCTGCAATTGCTCGCACAGCTCGCGCGCCTTGTCCGTGGCGATACGGCCGGCACGGCGATCCGTTATCTTCCCATCCGCATCGACGGTACAGAAGTTGCCCCGCGCCGCCAGGTCCTGCGGACCGAGATCGAAGCCCACACCCAGCGCCTCTAGCACGCCACGCCCGATTTGGTAGCGAAGCGCATCATAGCCAAACAGGCCAATATGGCCAGGACCGCTTCCCGGAGTGACGCCCGGACCGACCGGCTGGTGGAGACCGACAATCCCCTCCGCCGCCAGCCTGTCGAGATTGGGCGTTCGGGCAGCCTCGAGCTCGGTCGGTCCGCCGGGCTCCATAGCCAGGCCTCCCAGTCCATCCAAGACGAATAGCAGGATCTTCGTATCAGCCGGCGTTAGCAGCTCGGTGATCGTATGTAGTTCCATTGGTCCTCACCCTCGCCAAATTCAGTGCACCAACATGGCCGCGGCAAGAACCTCGATGCCCGACCACAGGTTACCCAGGCGCAGATTCTCATTCGGACTGTGCTGGTTGTTGTCGTGGTTGACGATCGGAACACCGACGGTGGGGACGCCCAGCACGTCGGTGAACTGGTAAAGCGGCACGCTGCCCCCTAATGTGGGCAGCTTTACGCTCGATCGCCCTGTGTGTTGCTCCACGGCTTCGATCAAAGCGCGGGATACCGGTAGATCCATCGATGTCCGGAATGCCGGATACCCATCCGCCGTCTGAACATAGGCCAATCGCGCATGCCGTCTCCGCATCTCGGCATCCGGCTCGCTCCAGACCACATGGAACCCTTGCTTTTCGATATGCGCGACGAGACGCTCGACCTGAACTTGCGGATCGATTTGTTTGACCAGCCGCATGTCTATGTCGGCGACGGCGATATCGGGAACGATCGTCCGCGCCTCTTCGCCCACCCAAGCGCTGCGCAAGCCTCGAACGTTTAGGGACGGTTGGTTGATCAACAGCAAACGGCTGCCGTCGGTCTCCGGCTCGGCGATCGCCAGTGCGGACATCTGCTCCCGATCATCGTTAGGGGCGGCTGCGATCGCCGCCAACTCGAAGTCGCTCAGCGGGACCACATCGTCGTAGAAGCCCTCGACGGCTACCCTACCGCTCTTCGGGTCCTTCATCGTCGCCAGCAGCTGGGCCAAACGCATGGCAGGGTTCGGCGCCCAGTTTCCATAGTGTCCGCTGTGCAAAGGCCGCAATGGCCCATACACCGTGATCCGGACGCTAACGATCCCCCTCGCGCCAAAGTAGAGCGTCGGCAGACCGGAGGGATCGGACGGGCCGTCCGCCGCGAGTACCAGATCGGCGGCCAGGAGGTCGCCGTGTTCCTGGACAAGCCTGCCCAGATTGGGCGAGCCGGCCTCCTCATCACCCTCAAAGATGAACTTCAGGTTGGCGCCCGGGCTCAGACCCGCGGCGCGTAGCGCATCCAGCGCTGTCATCAAGGCGACGATCGGTGACTTGTCATCCGCGGCCGAGCGAGCGTACAGCCGGAAATCAGGATCGAAACCGCGGCTCGGCGGCAGATCAATGATCGTGCCGCCAACCTCCAGGGAGGCGTCGCGTAGTACGGGATCGAACGGCTCGTGGCCCTGCCAGCGGCTGGCATCGACCGGCTGTCCGTCGTAGTGAGCATAGAAGAGGACCGTTCGCCTGGCGCCCGGCGTGACCAGCTCGCCATACACGTAGGGAGGCCCACCGGTTTCCAGCAAACGCACCTCGAGACCGCGGCGCTCCATCATCTCGACTACCGCCCGGGCGTTGTTGCGGATGTCGTCGAGATTCGCCGCAACGTTCGGCAGTCTCAGAAAGTCGACTAGCTCACCGACGATCTCCCGTTCGTGCGCCGAGCGGTAGTCCCGGACCGCGAGGATCTCATTCGACTGAGCGTTGCCCTGGCTCGGGATGGCCAGCATCAACTCCACAAGGCAAATGCACCACAGGCCCAACGACCTCATGCTTTTACTCCTCGCCATCTTCGAGGGTCCGGGCCTCGATCCGGTCGCCCACCCGCACCATTCCTCCTCGTTTCACCCAAGCCAGAATACCGCGCCTGCCGCGTATTTGCTCTTGGAGGCCGGGACGGATCTCGTCCAGCAGCGCGCACGGCAAGCATGGCCCGGTAATCCATAGCTCGACCTCGTCGCCGAGGTGAAGTCTCGTGTTGACCGGAAGCCCTGTCAGGCGAATGTCACGCGTTGTGACGTTCTCCTTCACGCTGCCCCGCTCGAGTTCCAACTCCTCGAGTGTCTCTTGCTCGATCAGCAACACCTGTCGACGACTGCCGGCAACCGCGTGACGGCAACCTTCGAGGCCAAGGTCCGGCAAGAACACCGCGGGAT
>JASFMO010000047.1:0-14310 GCA_050117535.1 Gemmatimonadales bacterium
TCTTCGATGCGCCGGACGGCTCTCGCTTGATCGCGGCGATGCAAGTGTTGTACAGGCTGAGGGAACTGCTGCCGGAACCGGATGGCATGGTGGCCCGAATCGAGTTCGACGGCGAGCCCGTCCCGTCGTCCGGCGATGCGCCGCAGATAGCGGGCCGATACTACGGAGAGAGTTACTTCGCGGTGGCCGCGGGCCGCTTCAACAAGATTATGGCTTTGGCGGATCTCGAGGTAGAATGGAACGACGAGAGTGGGTTGCCGCCCAGCCGCCTGCTGGTGCGCTGGCAAGGGAACGCCAACCGAAGGTAGCTACCTAGTGGGTGGCTCGACTCGCCTTTTCGTGAGCCGGGGCTGGCGAGCACCTAATCCGCGAGCGGTGACGATCCGAGCGCGATGTCGGGTCGGGTGCGTCTTGGCGGCGGCGTTCTACTGGGTGCTCACCGGCGGGCAAGATGGGCGGGCCCAGGAGCCGACGTATCGTCTCGAGCTGTCTGACCAGGTTGGACAGAGCAGCCGCTACCGCCTGACGTTCGACATTCGAATGCGGGCCGAGATCCAAGGTGGGGGGCAGCCCGACGCCAGAGCTGAGCAGTTGATCGCCATGCTGGCAGAGGGTATGGCGCTGCGAACGGTGATGGAATACGAGCAGCGCTTGCAGTCGGTCGCGGCCGACGGGGTGCGCACGTTCGAAGTGCGTTGGCATGACTACGACTTCAAGGGCGAGTTGGCAGGAAAGGAAATACCGCCACCCCCCGATCTCATCGCATCCACACGCGACCTTCTCTCGCAGACGGCAAGCGTTCGCACAACTGCGTCAGGCCGGACGGTCGAGGCGAATTACTCGCATCCGCGCTTAGCAGGTCTGACTCGCAGCTTCGAGCAGACGGACGGCGGCATGCCGACCTATCTGCCAGAGGCGCCGGTCGCTGTGGGAGACCGGTGGACAGGCAGCGCGCGCATACCGTTGGGGCTCGGCGCCGGTGCCGGCGGCAGCCTGGTTCTGGAGCTCGAGCATACCCTGCGAGAGATCCATGAGGGACCGAGCGGAGAGATAGCGGTAATCGATTTGGCGGGCCGTTACTCTCAGCTGCAGACAGAGGAGGAATTCACGTTCGGAATACCTCTTCACATGGAGGCGACGCTGAGGGGCTCGTCGCTGTTCAGTATCTCGGACGGTCGTTTCACCGGCGGTCACTACGAACTCGACATGTTCGCGCTTCACGCGGAGGGTGGGGTGGAGGTGCATCTGACGGGTCACGCTGACGGGAATCAGGAGCTGCTGGCGGGCCGATGAGACTGATCCATGCCGCCGATCTACATCTGGGTTACCGGGCCTATCACCGTGCGAACCCGCACGGGGTGAACGTCCGCGAGGCGGACGTCGCGCGCGCGTTTCGCGAGCTGTTGGATCGGACGGCTCGCATCGGACCCGATTTTCTTTTGGTCGCCGGCGACGTCTTCCACACGGTGCGTCCGTCGAATGCGGCGATCGCGGACGCCTTTCGACAGATCTCCCGATTTCGCGCCAGATCCAAACAAACGCATGTCGTCATCATCGCGGGCAACCACGACTCACCCAAGGCCGCCGAGACGGGGAGCATACTTCGGCTGTTCGGTGAGATCGAGGGCGTTCATGTCGTCCACAACCAAGCACGGCGGCTGGGTTTCCCGGAGTTGGATACGGCCATCCTCTGTTTGCCACACAGCGAGTTGGTGGCCGGCGCCGAGATCGCGATCGAGCCTGATCCGGGATTCGGTTTCAACATCCTGCTGGCGCACGCGGCGATCGACGATCAGAGACTCAAGTTACTGATGGACTTCGGCGCCGCCCGCTTGGCCCGGGAAGCCTTTGACGCCAGCCAGTGGAGCTACGTGGGATTGGGGCACTACCACCTGCGGTCGCGCCTTGAGCCCAACATGTTCTACGCCGGGGCCATCGAACGCACCAGCCTGAACATTTGGGCCGAGGCCGACAACGCGCGCGCGATTGCGGGCGACGGCGCGGAGGATGTCTGGCCGGAGGCGGATTGGGGGAAGGGCTTTGTCGAGTTCGATCTGCAGTCGGGAGAGGCTGTGTTCCACAAGCTGGAGGCGCCTCGAGCCGTGTACGATATCGCGCCGATAATGACGGGCGATCTCTCCCCCTCCGAGCTCGATGCCGCGATTGAGGCTGCGGTCGCTACCGTACCGGGTGGGATCGATGACAAGATCGTGCGCCTTCGCATCTTCAACATCGCGAGGGAGGTCTATCGCGAGCTGGACCATCGAAGAGTCCGTGAGTACAGAACCCGCGCTCTCCACTTCCATCTCGTCGCCCAGCCGCCACTCGTGGTGCGACGCAAAGGCTCTGGCGCCCCTGGCCGGCGCCTGACACTACCCGAGGAACTCTCCGAGTTCATCCGACACGGCTGGCGTCCTGATCAGGACAAGCTCGATCGGGAGCGTTTGATCGAGCTTGGTCTGAGGTACTTGCAGCAGGCGGAAGAAGCGCTCGAGACGGGCGACAAGGCATGACATGCGGCTGATTCGCTTGCGGCTCAAGAACTTCCGGCAACACGCCGACACAGAGCTGGCTTTCCGCCCTGGCTTGACGGGCATCATCGGGCCAAACGGCGCTGGAAAGACGACGATCCTCGAAGCCATGGCTTGGGCCATCTACGGAGCGCCCGCCGTTCGAGGCACGAATGAGACGCTGCGATTCAATCGCGCTTCCGGTCGATCTGCCGTTCGAGCCGAGCTCGAGTTCGCGCTCGAGAGTGATCGGTATCGTGTGGTGCGTACTCCGCGCGCAGCGGAGCTCTACCAGGGGGACCGGGACGACCCCATCGCCGCGGGTGTCAGCGAGGTGACGCGACAGCTGACGCGGCGGCTGGGGATGACGAGGCAAGAGTTCTTCAACACCTACTTCACCGGCCAGAAGGAGTTGCAGTTCTTAGCGGCGATGGGAGCCGTTGAGCGTGCTCGCTTCCTGTCGCAGGTGCTCGGCTACGAGCGACTCAGAGCCGCCCAGGGTCTCGTTCGCGAGCAGCGAAAAGTGCTGAAGGGACAGGTGGAAGAGCTGACCCGCACGCTCGGCGACCCGGACGAAATCCGACGTTCGGTGGCGGACTCCGAGGCCCGGTCAAAAGCGGCGACGGCGGCGCTGCGCGAGGCAGAGCGGCGTCAGGCGGAGGCTACAAAGAGGTTGGTTGAGCTGGAGCCGGCCTGGCAAGAGTTGCGGAACGCCCGTGAGCGAGACCGTCAGCTGCGAGAAGAGCGGCGGGTGGCTGAAACACGGCTCGAACGAGTGGTTAAGGAACGAACGGAGGCTGAGCGAGAACTCGATAGCCTGGCCGAGGTGGCGAAGCAGCTGGCCGAATTGAAGGCCGAGTTGCAGCCGCTGGAAGGGCTTCGGGCCGAAGCCGAGGCCCTGCGCGCCTTGGCGGAGTCGGAATCCCGACGGGTGACGCTCGAGAAGCAGCTGTCGGACCAGCGCGTGCGGGTCGCGGCGCTGGCGGCCAAGGTGAAGGACCAAGAGGAGAAAGGGCGAGCTCGAGAGGAACTGAGCGACAAGCTGGCGCAGCAGCAGGAGGAGTGCGAGAGACTGGAGTCGGTGCGGGAGGAGGTGACCTCGCGCTGGCAGCGGGACGCCCAGGACGTGGAAGCGCGGCTGCGGATGCTGCTGAACGAGGCGGAGGAGTTGAAGCGGCGGATGGACCAGCTGGAGGTAGAAGGCCCGGACGGTACGTGCCCGACGTGCAAGCGACCGTTGGGTGCCGAGTACGAGCGCGTGCTCGGTTTGGTGCGCGGCCGCTGGGAAGAGGTCGTGCAGGATGGCAAGTGGCACCGAAAGCGTCAATCGCAGCTGAAAGATGAACCGGCCGATGTCGTCGCGAGCAAGGCGGAGCTCTCCAAGGCGCGAGAGGACAGGGAGCGTCTGGCGGCCCAGCTCTCGGCAGCCGAGGCGGCGCGTTCGCAGGCCGAAGCCTTGAAGGCAGAACTGGATGTGGAGGAGGCCGAGGCCCGGTCGATGGCCGGCGAGTTGGCGGCGTTGCCCGAGGGGTATGACGCGGACCGGATTGCGGTTGTCAACGAACAGCTGGAACGGCTGAAGCAGCTCGAAAAGCTGATCACGCAGATGGAGACGCGGCTGGAGCGCGAGGCGCGACTGAAAAGTACCCGTGCCGAGACCTTAGAGGAAGAGCGTCAGATCCAGGCCGAAGTCGCGAGCCTGATAACGAGCCAGGAGGCTATCGGCTTCTCCGAGGAGGCTTACCGTATAGCGGGCGAAAAGCACGAGGAGGCTCGCGCAGCCGCCGAGGCGGCGGCCCTGGAGCTCGAGCGGGCGCGTGGCGAAAGTGAGACGGCGCGCCAGGCGCTGGACGCGGCTCGGCAGGAAGAGCGGGAATTCAGCCGAATCTCTCGGCAGATCGCCGAGCGTCAGACCGAGCAACGACTGCACAACGACCTCGATGGCGCGCTGGGTGAGCTACGGGACGAGCTTAACGACCGCGTGCGACCCGAGTTGTCCGAGATCGCGAGCATCTTGCTCACCGAGCTAACGGATGGGCGCTACAACCAAATCGAGATCGATCGCGACTACCAGGTCATCGTCCTCGACGACGGCGAGGAGAAACCGGTGATCTCGGGTGGTGAAGAGGATTTGGCGAATTTGGTGTTGCGCCTGGCCATCAGCCAGATGATCGCCGACCGCGCCGGCCAAACGCTGTCGCTGCTAATTTTTGACGAGGTGTTCGGCGGTCTGGATGAACAGCGGCGCGAGAGCGTGATTCGGCTTCTGCAGAGACTTCAGGATCGCTTCGAGCAGGTGATTCTCATCACGCACATCGAGTCGATCCGGGAAGGTCTAGACCAGGTCACCCGCGTCACGTACGACGAGCAGACCGGAGCCAGCGTGGTGCGCGACGAGAGCCCCAGCGCCGGGCCAGACGATCTCGTCGAGGACCTCGCCGTACTGGTCAGTGAATGAGGGCGGTGCCGGTCGTCCCTAACCGCCCGCGCCGGCCGACTCCGCCGTCTCGGCCGGGGGCTCCACCGGCTGCGCCGGCAAGTCCGACGGTGAGGGCGCCGGTGCGGCCGGCGTGATGGGCCCGAGAGCGACCTCGACGAACTTCCGCGCCTCCTCCAGCGCCTCGTTCGATGGCTCCATCTGACCGAGCATCATGTACGCTGTCGCCAGAGCCGTGTACGCCTGGTAGTACTGCAGCGGGATGCCGTTGGTCGATAGGTCCGGCCAGAAGGTGCGCTCTTTGAGGTCCCTGAACGTGTAATACTCGCCGAGCAGCGCTTCCGTACGTTCCAGGTCCACCCAGAACGGAAACATGCGCCCCGCTTGGAAGCGCGCCTGAGGCGGCAGGGGTAGGATCGCCTCCGTTGGCTGCACGTCCCCAGCGGCCAGCTTGTAAGCGACGCCCTGCCGTATCATCCATGGCTGAATGTTGAACTTCTCGTACGTCCCTGTCGTGCTGGCGAAGTAGATTGGCCGGTCACCGCTCGACGCTTGGAGAATTCGTAGCACCAGTATGTCGTTGCGAAGCAGGTAATCGCCGGCGACGATGGTCCCCGCAACGTCATCGTTGATCGGGACCGCGACTGTGTCGGCGAATAGCTGGCAGCGTCCCACGTTGTCGGTTGGGTAGCACTCGGGGACGGCGTCGATCTCGGCGTCGTCGAGCTCCAGGATCGCCCGGCGGGGAGCAGGCCAATCGCGATCGTGGTATATCGGGATCGCCTTATTTGGTTCGAAGGGCCGCTGGCAGGTGATGACCGTGGGATCGGCCAACGGATCGGTTCCATCACAGGGCCGCGTCAGGTCTCGCAGCTGAGTCGCGTACCACGGGGTGGCGAGGTACGAGTAGACGATGACCGTGACATCGCGCCTGAGGCCCTCTACTTCCTGCAAGTACCAGAGCGGGAAGGTGTCGTTGTCGCCATTGGTGAACACGATGCCGTAAGGCTCGACGGACATCAGGAGATTGTAGGCCCAGTCGCGGGCGGCGTAGTCACCGGCGCGGCTAGCGTACTTCCAGTTCAGCAGCAGAGGCAGTAGTGCGAGAATGAGTATCGGGCTGACGCGGCGGTAGTGGTCGAGCGTCAAGCCGGCAACGCCTCCGCTCACGCGCTCGGCCAGCCGTTGCCACATGGCCGCCAGTCCGATGCCGGCCCAGAGGCCCCACTGGGAGAACGAGACGATGAAGAAGTAGTCGCGCTCGCGTACCTCGCGCCAGGCGCGCGGGATCGGAGTCGGCTGGCCGGTGCCAGGGTCGACCGTGGCGGCGACCGAGTAGCCGTACTTGAAGTTGAGATAGAGGACGAGCAGGAAACAGACCGTCGCGAACAACGCGGCAAAGTAGATCCACGATATTCGGTCCGCCTGGTAGTGTCGAATGGCACCGTACACCCCCAACAGGATGAAGATGAGGGTGAAGGGCGCCCTGAGGAACGCGAAGAATGTGTTCGATCCGTCTAGGCTCCTCGCCCACTGCCAGTCGAAGTACTGGGCGTAGTTGATGAACTGCCAGCCGATCAATCTGAAGTCCCGTGGCACCTCGCGCGGGTAGAAGATCGGGTTCATGTCTAGCGGTGGCTTTCGGTACTGTTCGCGCCGCAGCGACGACGCGAGCAACGGGCAGTTGTCGTTTTCCGCATCCGGGCCCAACCACGATAGGGGCGGGTGGAGCCGCAGGATGTCCCAAGTCGCGTCGGCGACGGACTCGCAGCGCGGATCGCCCTCGCTGATGACGGGGCGACTCTCGGCCCGAATCGGCAGGAACAGCTGCGCGGAAAGGCCGAGAACCCAGGCGAGCGCGGCGAAGGTGTACAACTGCCAGCGGAGCAGCGCCCGCGGATGTACCCAAATGACAAACAGCACCATCGCGAACGCGACCAGGAACGCCATCAAGTGGTTGCCAAGCGATAGCGCCAGCAAGAACACGATCAGGATCAACAGATTGTCGTCTTTGCCGCGGCCCAGATTGTCGCGCCAGCGAAAGATCAACCAGGTGAGCAGAGCTATGGTCATGAGGCTCACCGTGTAGACCTTCTCGTTGACCACCGACTGGTTCCAGACGGTGAACGCGGTGGCGGAGATCAAGGTCGCCGCGATGGCTCCGGTCCGGCGGAAGAACTCGTTCGGCGAAAAGAAGGCCAATACGCGATGCGCGACTAGGAACCAGAACGCGGCGGCCGCGGCACCGTTGGCGGCCGAGAACAGGTTGATCTTTACGGCGATCGAGAGCGGGAGTGGCGTGAGCAGAACTTCCCACGCGCGCGCGAGTAGCACGAATACTGGGTTTCCCGGTGGATGGGGGATCCCCAGGATATGGCCGGTCGCGATGTATTCGCTGGTATCCCAGAACGCCGTGGTCGGCGCCAGCGTGATGACGTAAAGCAGGAAGATCCCCAGGCCGACGAACCCCGCCCAACGATAGGGGGGCCGATATTCCGACGTCGCCGCCGATGACCCGCCGTTGCCCCGGCGTCTCGCTGCGTTTCCTTGCCCTCGCGATTCCATGTTGCCCCAGCAATTTGGTGACGGTGCTGCCAGTCAGTCGGGCTGTATAATACTTTGGAGCGCCGGGCGCGCCAGACCGTTGTCCGCAGCCGCGCCTCGCCGGCGCCGTTCGCCGGGCGCTAGCCTGTGGGCGTCAGTAGCAGATCGCCGAATTCCAGCGCCCGGGCCCGCCATTGCGGAGGCAGCCAGGTTGTGGCGCTGTACTCGGCGATCACAGCCGGGCCGACGACCTGGTGACCCGCCCGCAGCCCCTCTCGTAGATACTGCGGTACATCCATCCATCTCCCCGCGACAAATACCCGCGTCGAGCCTTCGGTCGTCGGCGGCTCCGTGGCATCGCTCAGACCCTCAGGCCTCGGTCGGACCACCGCGGCACGGGCGGTGACGCGCAGTGTCACAGCCTCGACCGCCACATCCTTGCGGCGAAAGCCAAAACGCTGTTGGTGGGCAGCGTGGAAGGCGTCGAACCAATCTGGCGTAGCCGCGACCTCCAATTCGTAGCTCTGGCCCTCGTAGCGCGCATCGATGCGGCGGTCGATTGAGACGTCCGCTCCGGAGAACCCCTCGCCGTGAAGCTCGGACCGGGCCAATTCCTCCAGCTCCGAGAAGTCGCCTTCGAGAACGTCGAGCGTGGCGTCCTCACCGCGGCGCAGGACGCTTCGCGATGTGTCCTTGCGGACATCCGCCACCAGAATGCCGCGGGCGGAGAGCGTGCCGGGGTCTGGTGGCACGAGCACCCGTGGCACCCCCAGACGTTGGGCCAGCTCGGCGGCATGGAGAGGCGCCGCGCCACCAAACGCGACAAGAACGAGGTCCGCCGGATCATGACCTCGTTCCACGCTGATCAGACGCAGAGCCCCTTCCATGCGCGTGTTCGCGACTTCGAGTACGCCGTCCGCCGCGCTCTCGGGGGATTTTCCAAGCCGAGTGGCCAGTCGGGTCAGCGGCGGTTCGATGGCCGAACGATCGAGGGTCTGACGGCCACCGAGGAACATCCGGGCCGGGATACGGCCCAGCCATACGTGAGCGTCGGTCACGGTCACGTCGGCCCCGCCGCGCCCGTAGCAGATCGGACCCGGAACGGCGCCGGCGCTCTCCGGCCCTACCTTGAGGGCCCCGCCGGGGTCCAGGTCGGCGATCGAGCCACCGCCCGCGCCCACCGTGTGGATATCGAGGACAGGAATCGCGACGGCCAGCCCGGAGATTTCGTACTCTTTGGTATTGACCGGCCTCCCCGGACACAGCGAGACATCCGTCGACGTTCCACCCATGTCGAACGAGAGCACTTGTTCGAAGCCGGCTCGATCCGCCGCTTCCAAAGCCGCCACGACGCCTCCGGCAGGCCCCGACAGTATGGTGTGAACAGGCTCGCGGGCCGCACGCTCCACCGAAAAGGCTCCGCCGCCCGACGCCATGATGCGAATCCGAGTCGCTCGACTCTCACGTTCGAGTGATCTTAGATAGCGACACACCAGGGGGGCCACGTAGGCGTTGACGAGGGCCGTCGAGAAGCGCTCGTACTCGCGGTACTCGGGCAGTAGTCGGCCCGAAAGGGTGACGGGGAGGTCGAGCTCCGCCAGAGCCTGGGCGACGGCCTCCTCGTGCGCGGGGTTAGCGTAACTGTGCAACAGGCCGATTGCCACCGACTCTATACCCGCGATTCGGTCCGGCAACGCCCGCAGTTCGTCCGCTTGCACCGGGCTCTCCTCCGAGCCGTCTTTCAAGATGCGGCCGCTGATGCCGATGCGATCCGCAGCGGATACTAGCGGCGGCGGTCGCTGTGCCACGAGGGCGTAGAGCTGAGGCCGCGCCTGACGGCCGATATCGATCAGATCCTCGAACCCACGATTCGTGATCCAGGCGGTTCGCGCGCCGCGTCGCTCCAGCAGCGCGTTGGTCGCGACCGTCGAGCCGTGTGCGAGCACGAACTCCTCGTCGGGCGGCAGGACCTCGGAGAGCCCGTCGAGAACCGCCCCAGCCGGATTGCCCGGAGTGGACGCGCGCTTGTGCACAGTCATCGACCCGTCTTTCAAGACGACGAAATCGGTGAACGTGCCGCCCGTATCGACGGCGACGACGGTGATCGCTCTCGTTCCCATGAGCGGACAAGCTACCGGACTCGATGCGCAGGGGAAAGCAGGCAGGCTGTGGCGCGCTTTACGGGAGCCCGGCGAAAGTATAGGCTACGGGGTATGTCACCTGGCTCCTTGCGCGGACAAGGCATCGTTCCCGATCGGGCAGCGTTTCGCGTACTGGCGAGGGACGCCGATCTGGTTCCGGTATACCGGGAGATCCCGTTCGACGTCGAGACCGCCGTGCGCTGTTATGCGAAATTGGCGCGCCCACCGTTCGGGTTCTTGCTCGAATCGGTGGTGGGCGGCGAGAAGTGGGCTCGTTACTCCTTTCTGGGGAGCGGCGCCTTGGGCGCTTGGCGTCTGCGCGACGGCCGGCAAGAAACATGGAGCCTGCGGGAAGGGTGGAAACCGGCGGGTGCGACCAGCGACCCGCTCGCCGCGCTGTTGGCGGCGATGCCCGGTGAGCGGGTGGCTACGCCGCCCGGGCTCCCGCGGTTTTGGGGTGGCGCGGTCGGATTCTTTGGTTATGACACGGCGCGCTTTTTCGAACGACTGCCTGCCGGGCCGCCTCGCGCGGTCGACGTTCCTGACGCGGTCATGATCTTCACGGACGTGGTGCTGGCCGTGGACAAGCTGCGTGACCGCGCTCTGGTCATCGCTCCGGCCTTGCCGCGCCGCATGTCGCCCGACGAGGCGTACGAGGACGCCGTAGCCAGAATCGATTCTGTGCTCGCCGGTTTGCGCTCACAGGCCAGCGTCGGGCATCTGGCCATTGATCTGACCGCACCGGACCCGAGCTGGATCTCGACGTACGAGCAAGCGGGGTTCGAGCATGACGTCGAACGCATCCGTGACTACATCCACGCCGGCGACGCATTCCAGGTCGTGCTGTCACAGCGGCTGACGACCGAGCTGCGCACGAGTCCGTTCACGGTCTATCGCGCGCTCAGAATGATGAATCCGTCGCCGTACCTTTTTTTCCTCGACCTCGATGGTCTGCAGCTCGTTGGGTCGTCGCCGGAGGCGATGGTTCGGGTCGAAGCGGATCGGGCGACGGTACGGCCCATCGCTGGCACGCGGCCGCGCGGTCGAAGCGAAGATGAGGATCTGCGCTTAGAGCATGAGCTGCGAGCGGATGCGAAAGAGCGGGCCGAGCACCTGATGCTCGTGGATCTCGGTCGCAACGATGTCGGACGTGTGACACGCTACGGCTCGGTGGTTGTGTCGGAATTCATGAACGTCGAGCGCTATAGCCACGTCATGCACCTGGTCAGCCAAGTGGAAGGTGTCCTGCGAGACGGCCTTACACCCCTCGATGCGTTCCGCGCCGCCTTCCCCGCAGGCACGGTGAGCGGTGCGCCTAAGATCCGGGCGATGGAGATCATCGACGAGCTCGAGCCGGTACGCCGGGGGCCCTATGCTGGCGCGGTCGGCTATCTTGCCTACGATCGGCGTACCCTCGACACCGCCATTGCTATCCGGACCCTACTGGTCGAATCGGGCCGCGCCCATGTGCAGGCCGGAGCCGGGATCGTCGCCGATTCGGACCCCCGCCGCGAGTACAACGAGACGCTGGGGAAGGCCCAGGCGCTGTTGCGGGCCCTGGCCGTGACCGCCGGCGGTTCGAGCTGACGGGCCGTCTTGGTGGGGCCAGCCATCGGTTCCCGAGGCGTCGGCAGGAGGGGGCCGGGGTTTGTTGACAGTCCCGGGGGTCGCGAATATACTCTTGTGATCTTGCAAGCCTGATAGTCATTCTCATTCTCGCTAGGCACGGCGAGATCAACCCTGAGAACCCAGTGGGTCGCCGCCCGGTCTCCCGGGAGGGGCCGGGAAGCGCGCCTAGACACTGGCCTGACGTGCGTCCCGGCCCTCGTGTCGCGGGGGCGAGCGTCTAGGCGCGGCATACGTCCAGCTGGCCGGCGGTTGCGGGTCGGGCGGACCTGCCGCGCCAGTCGGTGGGTGACTTCTGTCAGAGGCAGGATGGCGGATACAATTTTCGCCGGGCGCCCGGCCTGGGGCGAGGATGGCAACGGCTAGGTTTGTGGTGTCGAGGGCGACTCGGCGGGCTTAAGGAGGAAGTCGAATGGGTTGGCTACCCACGGCCGCATCGACATATGCGGCTGATCTGGATGCGATATTTTATGTGATACTGGCGATCACGGGTGTGATCTTCGTCGGGGTCGAGGTCACGCTGCTGTACTTCGCCATCAAGTATCGCGGTCGTGAAGGGCGCAAAGCCGCTTACATCGAGGGAAGCAACAAGGCCGAGGTGATCTGGACGGTGACGCCGGCCGTCATCGTTGTCGGCTTAGCGATCGCCAGCCAGGTTGTCTGGTCGCGGGTGAAGAACCCGGACAATTTCCCGACCGATGCTCTCGAGCTACGGATCGAGGGTCGACAGTTCGCCTGGGGAATCACCTATCCAGGGTCCGACGGCATCCTCGGTTCCGAAGATGACTTCACTAAGTACGGCGAGTTGCATGTGCCAGTGAACCGGCCGGTGGCGTTCGAATTGACCTCGGCCGATGTCATTCACTCGTTCTTTGTGCCGGAGTTCCGCATCAAGCAGGATGCGGTCCCGGGGCTGATTACGCGGGCCTGGTTCGAGGCGACGCAGGTTGGCGAGTATGAATTGGCGTGTGCGGAGCTGTGTGGGGTGGCGCACACGCTGATGAAGGCGAAGGTCATCGTGCACCCGCAAGCTGAGTTCGACACATGGGTGGCGGAGCAGAGCACTGCAGCCTCGTGAAGCGGAATTCCGGGTAACGAGATAGAGGAATCATGGCGACAGCGGAAGCGGCGATCGGCGATTTAGCCCACGCGCATGACGAAGAGCGGAGCTTCATCCGCTCTTACATATTCGCCACCGACCACAAGGTTATCGGGATCCAGTTTCTTTTCGCGAGCCTGCTGTTTCTGCTGGTCGGTGGTTTGATGGCGGCCTTGATCCGCTGGCAGCTGGGGTTCCCCGGCCAGGCGGTGCCGGGCGGCGATGTGATATCCCTGAAGTTCTACAACGCGCTGGTCACGATGCACGGGACCGTGATGGTCTTCTACGCCGTGATGCCTTTGTTGGTCGGCGCCTTTGCGAACTTCTTGATCCCGCTGAAGATCGGCGCCCCGGACATGGCCTTTCCGCGACTCAACATGGTGTCGTTCTGGCTGTTCCTCTCGGCTGGAATCGTGGCCATGTCCAGCCTGTGGGTCGAGGGGGGCGCGGCCGGTTCCGGCTGGACGGCGTATCCGCCGTTGAGCGGTGTGGGCAGCTACACGGGTGCCTCGTTGGGCCAGCAGCTGTGGATCATCAGTATCGTATTCTTTGCCGCCTCGTCGCTGCTCGGCTCGGTCAATTACATAACGACCGTGATCAACATGAGGGCGCCGGGAATGACACTGTTTCGGATGCCTTTGTCGATCTGGTCCATCTTCATCACGGCGATCCTGGCGCTATTGGCTGTGCCGGTCCTGGCAGCCGCCGTCATCATGTTGCTGTTCGATCAGGTGTTGGGCACGACGTTCTTTTTGCCGGCCGATGGGGGACAGCCGCTCCTCTGGCAGCACCTGTTCTGGTTCTTCGGTCACCCCGAGGTGTATATCCTGATCTTGCCGGCGATGGGGATCGTCTCCGACATCCTGGCCAATGGCTCACGCAAGCCGGTGTTTGGCTATCACTCAATGGTCTACGCGATTATAACCATCGCGTTCCTCGGTTGGATCGTTTGGGGCCACCACATGTTCCAGAGCGGCATGAACCCGCTGCTGGGTACGACGTTCATGATCTCAACGATGGCGATCGCGATTCCGTCGGCGATCAAGGTCTTCAACTGGCTCGGCACCATGTGGCGCGGCAATATCCGCTTTCATACGCCGATGCTGATGGCGATCGGGTTCGTGGCGCTGTTCACGGTAGGCGGGCTGAGCGGCATCTTCATGGCGTCGGCATCGGTGGACATCTTTATCCACGACACGTACTTCATCGTAGCCCACATACACTACGTACTGTTCGGCGGCAGCCTAATGGCCGCCTTCGCGGCGATCTACTTTTGGTACCCGAAGATGTTCGGACGGATGATGAGCGAGACGTGGGGTAAGATCCACTTCGCGCTCACCTTCGTTACGTACAACATGGCATTCTTCCCCATGCACCTGCTGGGCATGGGCGGCCATATGCGGCGCATTGCCGACCCGAGTCAGTACGAGTTTCTGCGTCCGCTGCAGCCGCTCAACAAGTTCATCAGCATTAGCGTGTTCTTGCTGGTCCTGGCGCAGTTGCCGTTCGTGATCAACTTCTTCTGGAGCATGTTCAAGGGCAAAAAGGCGCCGCAGAATCCGTGGCAGGATAATGGTCTGGAGTGGACGGTTCCGTCGCCGGCCCCGCACGGAAACTTCGCGGTGGCTCCAACCGTCTATCGCGGACCGTACGAATACAGCTCGCCGGAGGCGGAGGAAGACTTCCTGCCTCAGGATGTTCCGCTGAAAGGTGGGGCGGGAGCGTCGGCGTAGTCGGGTCGGCCCAACCCAAGGCGCTCGAATAGCGAGCATGAAATAGTCTGAACCATAATCAAGATTTGAGATCATGGACGAAGCCGTAGTCATGCCCGGGGGGGTACGTGCCGAGCCGGGGATGCGCATTCCCAACCAAAAACTCGGCATGTGGGTGTTCCTGGCCTCGGAGGTGATGTTCTTCACCGGTCTGATTGGGGCGTACATCATCCTCCGCTTT
>JASFMO010000048.1:0-14259 GCA_050117535.1 Gemmatimonadales bacterium
ACTGATCATGCAGGAACTGGAGCGAGGCGACTCGGGCGTGCGGTCCTTTGCCAGCGTGCAAAGCTCGTTGGTCATGTACCCGATCTTCGAGTTCGGCAACGACGATCAGAAAGCGTACTGGCTTCCGAAGCTAGCGACGGCCGAGCTCGTCGGTTGCTACGGCCTGACCGAGCCGGACCATGGATCGGACCCGGGCGGCATGACGACTCGAGCGGTCCGAGATGGCGACGACTGGGTGATCAACGGCACGAAGATGTGGATCACGAACGGGTCGATCGCCGATGTGGCGATCATCTGGGCGAAGACCGGGGGGCTCGATGATTCAAGGTCGATCCGCGGCTTCATCGTGGAGACGGGCCGTGACGGATTCGTGGCGAAGGATCAGAAGGGCAAGCTTTCGTTGCTCGCGTCCGATACGAGCGAGATATCGTTGCAGGACGTGAGGGTCCCGGCGGCCAACTTGCTGCCAGAGTCGGCGGGCCTAAAGAGCGCCCTGATGTGTCTGAATCAGGCTCGCTACGGAATCGCCTGGGGGGCGGTCGGCGCCGCGATGGCCTGCTATTCCGAGGCGCTCGGCTATGCCAAGACACGTACCCAGTTCGGCCGGCCGATCGCGGGTTTTCAGATTCAGCAGATACGTCTCGTGGAGATGCTAACGGAGATCACGAAGGCGCAGTTGCTGGCGATCCAGCTGGGACGCCTGAAGGATCGAGGGTTGGCGCGTCACACCCACGTTTCGCTGGCGAAGCGAAACAACGTCAATATCGCGTGCGAGGTCGCCCGCGAAGCTCGCCGGCTGTTGGGTGCCAACGGTATCTTGGCGGAGTATCAGTCGATGCGACACATGGCGAACCTGGAATCCGTCTACACGTACGAGGGGACGCACGACATCCACGGGTTGATCGTGGGGGAGGATATTACGGGGCTCAGCGCCATCGGCTGAAGTCGACCGCTTGATTAATTTCCCTCTCGTGGAGAGATTGCTGACTTAGAACTCCATGAGTGCGCGCCCGTAGCTCAATTGGACAGAGCACTGGGCTTCGGACCCAGGGGTTGGGGGTTCGAATCCTCCCGGGCGCGCCTATCCCTCACCGATCTGTATCGGCTGCCATCTCGGTGCTGCTCTTCTCGTCCTCTTTCTCGTGATCTTGATCCTGATCGCCGTCGTTCAGTCGATAGACTGGACACTCGGATCGACCCAGGAGCTACTCGACCGGGTTCGCCGGTTCGAGATCGCGACGGCGAAAAGTGAGAACCTGGTCGTCGAGCGGCATGACCTGATGATTCAGCTCCTCATCGTGAGGTTGAGACGTTGATGACGATACGACTACGATTACGATCATGAGCAGGAAGGGCAGCGATCGCGTGCGACAGACTCGGCGGGCAGATTGTCCGGTCGCAAGCTGGCGGTGATACGATTGAGTCGAGAGGTCAGTCTTCGCGGCCGATCTCGAGCATCCGGGCGACGGCTCGGTGCGCGCGCTTCCGCACGTCGGCGGGGATGTCGACCTCGTACCTCCCTAGTTGAAGGGCCGCCAGAGTGTTCTCCAGGGTGATCCGCTTCATGTGCGGACAGAGCGTGCAAGGCCGGACGAGCTCTTTCTCCGGGTGAGCTTCCTGGACGTTGTCGGACATCGAGCATTCGGTGACGAGCAGGATGCGCCCCGCGTCGGTCTCGTCGACGAAGGCCGTCATTCCGGTCGTGGATCCGACGAAATCCGCTTCGTCACAGACGTCGGGCGAGCATTCCGGGTGAGCGAGGATGACGAGGCCGGGGAACTGTTGGCGGTAGGCGCGGAGTTCCTCGACGGTGAACTGCTCATGGACTATGCAACGCCCCTTCCAGGCGATGACTTCGACGTCCGTATCCTTTTGCACGTTGCGGGCCAGATATTCGTCGGGGAGGAAGATCACGCGGTCCGCGCCCAGCGATTCGACCACCGCGAGGGCGTTGGCGGACGTGCAGCAGATGTCCGATTCCGCTTTGATGGCCGCGGGCGTGTTGACGTACGTAACGACGGGGACCCCCGGGTAGCGTTGCTTCATCAGTCTCACGTCCTCGACCGTGATGCTCTCGCTCAAGGAGCAGCCCGCCTCAGGGTCGGGAATCAGCACGCGCTTCTCGGGGTTGAGGATCTTTGCCGTCTCCGCCATGAAGTGAACGCCGCAGACGACGATCGTGTCCTCTTCGACCTCCATGGCCTGCTGCGCCAACCCCAAAGAGTCACCCTGAAAATCGGCAATCCCGTAAAAGATCTGAGGCACCTGGTAGTTGTGAGCCAGGATGACCGCTCCGATCTCCTGCTTCAGGCGCCGAATCTCGTGGATCAGCGGAGCTTGAAGCCTCCATTCGAACTCAGGAATGAGGTCCCGGAGCTTCTCGTAGAGGGGACTTGTCGCGGCGGCGACCTCGGGCGTGTACTCGAGTTTCCCGGTGTCGGGGAGAATTGTCGTCATCTTGCTTACAGCCGGTTGAGGCAATACTCGTTTTTGCCCAGTTACCGTAGTGTTACCAGAGAGGTGCCGGGAAGTTTCGGCATTCGCACCCGCAAAATCAAGTCGCGCGGAGGCAGGCTTGACCCGGTTGGAGTGGAGCGGTGATATTCCGGGGGCCGTGAAAGGGAGAGTTGGGCCGCGGGCCGGCGTTCTGATGCGCGCGGTTCGAGGAAAGTCCGAGCTCCGTAGGGCAGGGTGCCGGGTAACGCCCGGGCGGCGAAAGCCGACGGAAAGTGCCACAGAGAACAGACCGCCTGCGACTGGACGCCTGGGCGTCGGAAGCAGGTAAGGGTGAAACGGTGGGGTAAGAGCCCACCGCCCGGCCGGGTAACCGGACGGGGCACGGCAAACCCCACTCGGAGCAAGGCCAAGTAAGGGGAGAGCGGCGGCCCGCCGCGCTATCATCCCTGGGTAGGCCGCAAGAGGCGTCGGGAGACTGGCGTCCCAGAGAAATGGCCCACTGAACAGAACTCGGCTTACTTCTCCCTGTCGCGGCTGAAAGCCCCTCCAATCGGGAGGGGCTTTTGCTGACCGGCTCGCGAGCGGCAATCGTGAGAATGGACCTGCGAAGAGGGGCAGCGGGGGGCGCTGTTCAAAACGAGACAAGGGCGAAATGACAACAGGAGAATCGGCTGGCGTGGTTCGCTTCGGCATGGAGGAGCACAGGCTCGACAATGGTCTGCGTGTCATCGTGCAGGAGGACCACACGACACCGGTAGTATCGGTCCACGTGATGTATCATGTGGGCTCGAAGCACGAGCGCCCGGGTCGGACCGGTTTCGCGCATCTCTTCGAGCATCTGATGTTCCAGGGTTCGCAGCATGTCCTGGATGACGCGCACTTCAAGTATGTGCAGGATGCTGGTGGCACGCTGAACGGCAGTACGTGGTTTGATCGGACGAACTACTTCGAGACGCTGCCGTCCAACGATCTCGAGCTGGGCCTCTGGTTGGAGTCGGATCGGATGGGTTTCTTCGAGTCGGCGATTACGCAGGAAAAGCTGGACAACCAGCGGGATGTCGTGAAGAACGAGCGCCGACAGTCGTACGAGAACCGACCGTACGGACTGGCTGTCGAGACCGTGCTGCGCTTGGCCTATCCGGAAGGTCATCCGTACCGACACCCGACCATCGGCTTCATGGAGGACCTGGATGCGGCGAGCCTCGAGGATGTGCGGGAGTTCTTCCGCACTTTCTATTCGCCGGATAACGCGGTGCTGGTCCTGGTGGGGGACGTCGAGCCGGATCGAGCGTTTGCGGAGGCGGATCGGTACTTCGGCGAGATCTCTCGTGGGCCGGGCGCTCGTCAGGTGACGGCCCCCGTCGTGGGACCGGGCGCAGAGGCCCGCGGCGTGATCGAAGACAACGTCCAGTTCCCCCGCGTCTACATGTTCCATCACGCTCCGGCTCTCGGGCAGCCGGGCTTTGAGGCTGCGGACGTTCTGGCCTACGTGTTGTCGGAGGGTAAGAGCTCCCGACTCTATCGCAAGATGGTGTACGAGGAGCGGATCGCTCAGGATGTGACGATGCAGGTGTGGCCGACGCAGGACTGCGGCATCGCGTTCATCGTCGCAACGGCGCGGCCGGGAGTCGAAGCGGAGACCTTGGAGCGGTCGATCCTCGAGACGCTAGCCGAGGCGCGCGCCGGCAGCTTGAGCGAGCGTGAGGTGCAGGGAGGCGTGAATCGAGCGTTGCGCGCACTGGTCAAGGTGATGGGTGGTGTGGGGAACCGCTCGGACTTGATCGCAACGGCGGCGACGTTCTTGGATCGTCCCGAGTACGTGAACGAGCTGTACGGCCGCTTGCAATCGGTCACGCCGCAGGCGGTCCTCGAGGTTGCGAACGAATGGCTGATCCCGGAGCGTCGCGCGACGCTGTACGTGGCTCCGCGGAGTCGGTCCGGAGGGAGCGAGTGATGGCGAGTCGAAGTGGTATTGACCGCTCGCGGCGGCCGGCGCCGGGCCCAGCGCCGGCCGTCAGTCTGCCAACGTTCAGCCGTTTCAGCCTGAACAACAGGTTGAACGTGCTGGCGATACGCCACGATGACATCCCGGAAGTATCGGCCCGACTGGTGCTTCCGTTTGGCGCGGCGGAGGACGAGCGACAACACGCCGGCACGTCGCTGCTCACGGCGAGGGCGCTGACGGAGGGGACGAAGGACCGCTCGGCGCCTGCCGTTGCCGAGTGGCTGGATTACCTGGGCGCGCGCCTGAGCGTGGACGTCGACTATGACGCCAGCATGGTCAGTCTTCATTTCTTGAGCCGCGTCTTCGATGGCGCGCTGGAGTTTTTGGCCGAGACGCTGGCGGAGCCGGCTTTCGAGGCGAAGGAAGTCGAGCGACTGCGTGACGAACGTTTGGATGAAATCGCGAGTGGATTGGATGAGCCGCGGGTCGTTGCGGGCCTCCGTGTCAACGAAGCGACGTTCGGCGACCACGCCTATGGCGTCCGAGTGGGGGGGATCGAAGAGACGGTTCGCGCGATCGACAGCTCGGTGCTCGGCCGGTTCCATTCGCGGTTCTATCGCCCCTCGGACGCTACGCTCGTCATTGTCGGCGATCTGCCCGAGCCGAGCGAGTTGCATGACCGGCTCGAGGCGGCGTTCTCGCGCTGGGACGGCGCCGCGGAAGAGCCCGGCCAGCTGGTCGAGCCCGAGCAGCTCCGCCGCTCGCGGCTGTGGGCGGTGAACTGGCCGGGGCCGCAGTCGGAGATCCGGGTCGGCGGCATCGGGATCAGCCGGACGGACCCGGACTATCCCGCGGTTCTCGTGATGAACTCGATTCTTGGTGGGCTGTTCAGCTCCCGCATCAACATGAACTTGCGCGAGGACAAGGGGTGGACCTACGGCGCGTCGTCGCGCTTCGACGGGCGCAAGCGGCGAGGACCGTACGTGGTGTCCACAGCGGTGGACGCGAAGGCGACGGTGCCGGCGGTGCGCGAGATCCTGGGCGAGATGGATCGGATGAAGAGCGAGCCGGCGACCGACGAGGAGCTGAGCCTCGCGGTCAATGCGCTGACGCTATCGCTACCGCGCATGTTCGAGACCGCGGGCCAGGTATCGGGGCGCGTCGCGCAGCAGGTGATCTACAGGCTGTCGGATGACTACTGGGAGGTCTACGCTCGCGAGATCCGCGCCGTGACCCGAGATGATGTTCGGCGCGTCGCTGAGCGTTTCCTGACGAGCGACCAGATTGCGATCGTCGTGGTCGGCCCGGCCGACGAGTATCGCGACGAGCTGGGGGAGCTCGCCGCCGTGGAGATGAGGGATATCCACGGGCGCCCTGTGCCTGGCTGAGCGAGGGGATAGCGCAGGGATGGCGATCACCGTCCGTCTGCTCGATCTGTTTCGCATTGGGCTTGGGCCCAGTTCGAGCCACACCGTGGGCCCGATGCGTGCGGCTCGGTTTTTCCGAATGTCCTGTTTCGAGCAGGGCATCAGTCCGGACCGCGTCGAAGTTGACCTCAAAGGCTCGCTCAGCGCCACGGGTAGAGGGCACGCCACCGACCGTGCGGTACTTGCGGGGTTGCTCGGTTGGGAGCCCGAGACCTGCGACATCGATGCGTTTCAGGCTCTGGGTGAGAGGCTGACCGCGGAGCCTGACGTTCCCTGGGGTACCGGGTCGACGCGCATTCATCCGGAGGCCGTCCGCTTCCTGCCCTTGAGCGAGTACAAAGAAGAGACGTTGCCTCATCCCAATACGGTGGTCTTTCGCGCCTATCGAGGAGACCCGGTGGTGATCGAGCAGACCTGGTGCTCGACAGGAGGCGGGTTCGTTCGTCGCGCGGAAGATCTGAGCGAAGCCGACGACGCGCCAACGCTGGCGTCGCCGCCCCATCCGTTCCGTGACTGCGAATCGCTGGTCTCGGCCGCGAATCGGATCGGGGGGACGCTGGGAGACGTCGTGCTCGCCAACGAGGCCGCTTGGGAAGCGCGGCCGGGGGAGACGGCGGAGGGGCTCGACCGCGTCTGGAGCGTCTTCCGCGCCTGCATTGCGCGGGGGCTGGAGCAGCGCGGCATTCTGCCGGGAGGCCTGGGGGTGAAGCGGCGCGCGGCGGAGCTCGCCAGCCGGCTGCAGGCGGGGCGCCTGCAAGGCGCTTACGCCCCCGTGGCCCGCGCGCAAGCGTATGCGTTCGCGATCAACGAGGAGAACGCCGCCGGTGGCCGCGTCGTCACGGCCCCAACCAACGGCGCCGCCGGCATCGTTCCGGGTGTACTGGTGGAAGCGGCCGAGCGACTTCAACTGGATCGAGATGCGATTCATAACGCGCTAGCCACGGCCGGCGCCATCGGCATTCTGGTGAAGACGCACGCCAGCATCTCGGGCGCGGAGGTTGGCTGTCAGGGCGAGGTGGGCACGGCGACGGCGATGGCGGCAGCGGCGCTCTGCCAGATTCTCGGTGGCGACGTCAAGCAGGTGGAGAACGCCGCCGAGATCGCCATAGAGCACAATCTGGGTCTGACGTGTGACCCGATCGGAGGTCTGGTTCAAGCGCCGTGCATCGAGCGCAACGCCATGGGAGTGGCGAAGGCTTGGAGCGCGGCGCATCTGTCACTCCACTCGGTCGTGAGCCCGGTGATCAGTCTGGACGGGGTCATCCGCGTCATGAAGCGCACCGGGGATGACATGAGGCGCGAGTACAAGGAGACCAGTGAGGGCGGGCTCGCCGTCTCGCTACCCGAGTGCTGACCGGCAGGTTCGCCGTTGCGCTTCGCTCCCTACCCCGGGCCCAGCAACGAGCGCTCCAATGTAGCCGGATGGTCGACTCGCGAGGCCCTTAATTTCGGGTTTTTTTCGGTTATATTAGAGAGCACAAGGCGACGACGGGAGCCGGGAAACCCTCTGTGCGACTAAAGCGTCTATTATTAGTGAGAGGGAGAACGCCGAGCCGGGCCGGCCAGCGGCAGCAACCCAACCGGATCTCCCATGACGAGCGGGCGGCACGCGCTGCAGAGGGAGCCCGCCGAACCGACAAGGAGGTATGAGGCGAAACTTCGTTGTAAGAATCCCTGAGACAAGCTGAAGTGGGGTGGGGATTGGGCACGGGCGCCGCGTGGGACCTGTAGAAGGCCGCGAGGGAAAGACGGCGCTCGATAGAGATGTACGTAACCGCGTCGCCCTGTAGCCGGGAGACGGGGATAGCGGGGAGCGCAGTGGCTCCCGCTATAGAAAGTGCGCAGGTAAGAGATGATACAGGTAGCGAGAAAGCGGGCCGAGGGGCGGCCTCACGAATCGCTAGCGGACTTGCCGGACAACGAGTTGGTGGCTCGTTTTCTGGACGGCGAGGCGCTGGCGTTTCCGGAGCTCGTGGGGCGCTACCAGTCACGGCTGCTCAATTTCATATATCGGACGATCGGAGATCGCGACCGAGCCGAGGACCTGGTGCAGGAGACGTTCATTCGAGTCTATCGCCACCTGCATCGTTTCGACCAGACCAAGAAGTTCTCGACTTGGATCTACACGATAGCCAGTAATCTGGCGAAGAACGAGCTGCGGAACCGCTCTCGAAATCCGCTGGTGTTGTTCCAGACGATAAAGAAGAACTGGGAAGCGGATCACAGACCCTTGCAGTGGGAGGACCCAGCTTATCGGCCGGATGACCTTTTCCGGAAGCGACACTTGCGTGACATGGTGGAGCGAGCGGTGGAGCAGTTGCCCGAGCACCATCGGGCGGTGTTCGTGCTCAGGGAGATGGAAGGCAAGACCTACGAGGAGATCTCTGAGATTACGGGCGTCAACCTGGGGACGGTCAAGTCCCGCTTGAACAGAGCCCGGAACAACTTCGCGCAGATCATTGCGCCGATGCTCCGCTGACGACGATCAGCGGAGCGCGAGCGGCGGCAGCGGGGCACCAGCCTTTCCGGTGGTGCCCCGCAGGGCATCTGGGGAGATGCAGGCTCGGCGGCGATCGGCGTGCCGGTGGAACCCAGAGGGCTCTGAAGAGTAATAGGTACGGTCCTGTGATTCAGCGACCCCCGTTGTTTCCGGATCAAGCCTTGAGGCATGTCGATGGATTGTGACGAATTTATCCAGAGCTTCTCGGATTTCCTCGACGCAGAGTTCGAGAAGCACCCTCGAGAAGAGTACAACCAACATCTCGATAGCTGCCCGGACTGCGGTGCGTATGACCAAGTGATGCGCCGCGGTTTGCGACTGGTCAGGGAGCTTGATGTGCCCGATTGTGTTCCGGATTTCATGCCGAGACTGCAGAGGAGTTTCCTCTCGTACGGGGATCGTTCGGGCGTGGTCGGCGAGTACGCGAAGGCGGCGGGCATCGCCGGGTTGACGATTGCGGGAGTGATGCTGCTGGGCTCGCTGCCGGTACTGCGGCCGAACGGCGGGGCGCTCGAGCTTCCACCCGTTGTCGTGGAAGTCGATGCATCCGTCGGTCGCTCGCATTCGCTTTGGGGCCCGCCGCCGACATTTCCAGCGTCGGCGAGTTTCTTGACGGTTTCGAACCTGGCCGAAGCCCCGCTGCTGCGGCGGCCGGTGGGGCGGTTCTCGCTGTTCCGCGAGCCGGTGCGGACGACGCTCGCGGGAACGAAGGGCTGGGAGGCCAGCGACCGGGCGGTGATCGAGTTCGGGGAGTCGGCGCCGGAGTAAGGCTCCCGGCTGCCTGTGTTGACACCCGGAGAAGTGCCCGTCAATACTTGGGCATGGGGTCGCTGACGTACGATCGGCTGAATGCGAGACTGGCGAAGGGGAAGCTAGGCGGGAGCTACTTTGTCGAGACGGAGGAACCGTTCCTCCGCGATGAGGCTATCTCACGTCTCGCCGAAGCCCACCTGGAGGGCGGTTCGCCCGATTTCGACTTCGATCAATTGAGCGGAGATGAGACGGATGCCGCGGGTCTGGCGGCGCGACTGGACACGCCGCCGATGATCTCGCGCTTCCGGGTGGTCGTGATCCGTTCGGCTCAGGGTCTGACGCCCTCAGCGCGGTCGGTGTTGGAGGCTGCTGTGTTGCGCGAAGTCTCGAGCCGCGTACTCGTAATCGCGGCCGAGGTGCCGCGTGGCTCGAAGGCCAAGTTCTACGATTTCCTGCGCAAGAACTGCTCGACGCTGTCGCTACCCACGCCGGGGCCATCGGAGCTACCGGGCTGGCTGGCGAAAAGAGCTCGATCGGTACATGGCGTCGATCTCGAGATGCCGGCGGCCCAACTGCTTGCCTCGGGCATCGGCGGTCGCCTAGGAGTTCTGGCCCAAGAGCTGGAGAAGCTGGTCGACTTCGTCGCGCCCGGCAAGCGTATCGACTTAGAGCAAGTTCGGGGCGTCGTCGGCGCGCTTCCGCAGGTTGATCGTTGGCAGTGGATCGATAAAGTCGTCGAACGGCGTATCGGTGAGGCTGTGGCCGATCTGCCCGCGCTGCTCGACTCGGCCGAGAGCGCCGTCGGTCTAATCGGCGCCACAGCGGAGGCGCTGATCAGAGTTGGGTTGGCTAGGGGCGGCCCAGCGGTTCTGACTGAAGTCTTGAAGCGGGACGGCAGCTACAGGAACCTGAGCTGGAAGGTACGAATCTATGCGCAGCAGGCGCGGGGCTGGACGGAGGGGGAACTCGGCACCGCGCTCGCCGAGTTATTGCGTGCGGATCGGCTAATCAAGTCGGGCGGCCTGTCGGATCGGGCGGCACTGGAGGAAGCACTGCTGAGGATCGGGGCGTTGAGCGGGCCGCCGGTGAGGACCGGCGTTGGCGGTTCGGGAGGTGGACGTGGCAAGGCTCGAAGAAAGAAACGCTAGGTGGGCGGCGCTCGGCGTTGCCGTGTGCGTAGTGATGTTGACGCGGGGTGTGGCGGCGCAGGAGTCGTCCGGGCTCGAGCGGGCCGAGAGGCACGCGGACCGCGGCGAAGTGGAGGCGGCGCGCGAAGCGCTGGCGGGTTGGCAGAGAGAGTTTGAATCGTCAGCGAGTCTCAATCAGCGGGCGCACGGGTGGTACTTGGCCGCGCGTCTGGCCGAAGACGGCGCGGCTGCCGAGCTCAATTACCTGCGGGTCGTCATCGAGGGTTCGGCGACCGCCTACGCCGATGACGCGCTGTTGCGTCTAGCGCAGTACAAGTATGCGCAGGGTGAGCACTCGAAGGCGATCGAATATCTTGGCAGGCTCAGGCGCGACTATCCCACGAGCGAGCACAATGCGGTCGCGCTGCTGTGGCTCAGCAGATCGGCGAGCGCTCTGGGCGATGCCGAGCGAGCATGCGAGGCGGCCGAGCAGGGCCTGCGTGAGCTGCCGCCCGGAGACGCCGAACTCGAGCGTTTGTTGCGGGAAGAGCGCGCCGCCTGCCAGGAATCGGTGCGGACCTACACCGTCCAGGTGGGCGCATTCAACGATGCCGAGAGCGCGCAAAGCTTAGCACGAGAACTGCTCGCACGAGGTTTCGACGCTTGGGTGCTCAACGCGACGCCCCAGGATCCATTGTATCGTGTTCGAGTGGGACGCGGGCTCATCGAGGCGGAAGCGAACAGGCTCGCCGATCGCCTCGTGGCGGACGGTTATTCACCATTCCTGGTCTCTCAGTCGGGTCAGGCGGGAGGCGGCTGATGCCGGACCATGGGTCGGTCCTGGCGACCGGTGCGCCGAGCGGATCGCCGAGTGAGGTGTGAGGGTGTCGAAAGTCCCCAACACTCCGCTGATGCGCCAGTACCTGGAGATGAAGGGCCGCAATCCGGATGCCATCCTTTTCTTTCAGGTCGGCGACTTCTACGAGATGTTCTACGAAGATGCCGAGGAGGCCTCGCGACTTCTCAACCTGACCCTCACCTCGCGCAACAACGGCGAGGCGGCCGACGTCCCGTTGGCTGGCGTCCCCATGAAGGCGGCCCAGGAGTATGTGCAGCGGCTCATCCGTATGGGCCGGCGTGTCGCCATCTGCCAACAGGTGGAAGACGCTTCGCAGGCTCAGGGTCTTGTCCGACGCGAGGTGGTGGAAACCGTCACACCCGGAGCGGTCTTCTCTGATGTACTGCTCTCCTCGAGTCAAAACAACTTCCTCGCCGCGGTTGCTGGTTCGCCCGGAGATCCGACGTTGGGGCTCGCCTGGTCGGATATCTCGACGGGCGAGTTCCTCTGCTCGCTAACCCCGCGGGCGGACCTTGCCTCGGAAATAGACCGGATCGACGCGCGTGAGGTGCTGCTGCCGCGATCGTGGGAGGCGGCGGTGGCGGATGGGCTCGACCTCGTGAGCGACCGCGCCATCACATTCCGCGAGGATTGGTTGTTTGACGCCGAGTTGGCCAGCGAACAGATCTGTCGCCACTTCCGAGTCGACACGTTGGCAAGCTTCGGCTTGACGGAGTCGGGTGACGACGCAGCTGTGCGGGCGGCAGGCGCCCTGCTGAGCTACCTGTCGGACGTACAGCCGGGCAGTTGCGGCCAGCTGCGGCCGCCTCGCGCGGAGCGTGGCGAGACGATCCTGCACATGGATGAGATGACCCGGCGGAACCTGGAGATCGTGCGACCGATGCGCCCGGATGCCGGTGCGACGTGTCTGCTGGACGTGCTGGACGCGACGCTGACGCCCATGGGGGGGAGGCTATTGCGAGCTTGGCTGCTGAGGCCGCTGTCGGGTCCCGAGCGAATCCAGGCACGTCTGGAGGCCGTGGAGGAGCTGTTCGAGGACGGTCGACGCCGGAAGAAGGTGCGAGAGGCGCTGCGCTCTGTGCGTGACCTGGAACGCTTGGCCGCCAAGGTGGGCGCTGGACGGGCTATGCCAAGGGACCTGTTGGGACTGGCGCAATCGTTGGGTCAGGTTCCGGTTGTGGCGGAGGCACTGGGAACGGCGACGAGTGGGCTGCTGGGCGAGGTGATCGAACGACTCGATCCGGTCGCGGACGTGGCGACACTGATCGAACGGGCGATCGACCTCGAAGCTCCGGCCACGTTGGCCGAGGGCGGAGTCATCAGGGCCGGATACTCGGAGGAGCTGGATGAGCTGCGCGGGCTGCGGGATGGTGCGGTCAAGTGGATCGCCGATCTCCAAGCCCGTGAGCGGGAGCGTACGGGGATCTCGTCACTGAAAGTCGGATACAACCGGGTCTTCGGCTACTTCGTTGAGGTGAGCAAGGCGAACCAGGACAAGGTACCGGACGACTACCAGCGACGGCAAACGCTGACGAACGCCGAGCGCTATATCACGCCGGAGCTGAAGGAGTGGGAATCGAAGGTCCTGAGTGCGGAGGAGCAGATCGGTCAGTGCGAGGAAGCGCTGTACTTCGAGGTGCGCAACGCGGTGGCAGAGCGGGTGGGTCGGCTGCAGGAGTTAGCCCGTCGGTTGGCGGTAGTCGACGTCATCTCGGCGCTGGCGCAGATCGCGGAACGAAACGGGTACACGCGCCCCGAGGTGGATTCGTCCGACCGAATCGCGGTCGCGGCAGGACGCCATCCGGTGGTGGAATCGATGATGCCGCGGGAACAGTTCGTGCCGAACGATGTACGCCTTGACTCGGAAGAACGCGTAGTCATTCTGACCGGCCCAAACATGGCGGGCAAGTCTACGATCCTACGTCAGGTCGGTCTGATCACGCTGATGGCGCAGATGGGTTCGTTTGTGCCCGCAGAGGCAGCGCAAATCGGGGTAGTCGATCGCATCTTCACGCGCGTTGGTGCCTCGGATGCGTTGGCTCAAGGTCACAGCACGTTCATGGTGGAGATGATCGAGACGTCGGCTATTCTGAATGGGGCGACACCACGCAGTTTGGTTCTGTTGGACGAGATCGGTCGCGGCACTTCGACCTACGACGGAGTGTCGATCGCGTGGGCCGTGACAGAGTACATACACGAGCGCATCGGTGCCAAGACGATATTTGCGACGCACTATCATGAATTGACGCAGATCGCTGACCTCCTGGACTCGGCAGCGGCATGGAACGTGGCGGTGAAGGAGCTTGGTGACGAGATTGTGTTCCTCCGCCGCCTCGAGCGTGGCGGTGCGGATCGCTCGTACGGTGTTCAGGTGGCGCGGCTGGCGGGGCTGCCGGCGGAAGTAATCGCGCGGGCCCGTCAGATCTTGCGCGACCTGGAAGGGCCGGACGGGGCCGTGAGTCCGATCGGCCGCCGCGGCCACCTGCCAGAATCGGTGGACCGGACCCAGTTGTCGTTGTTCGGTTCGCCGGACAGCTGGGTCGAGCAGAGGCTGCGAGAGATGGACCTCGAATCGATGACGCCTTTGGAGGCGCTGGTGCAGCTCGCGGAGATCAAGAAACAACTGGGTGATTCGTGAAGAGACTGGTCCTGGTTGCACTCGTGGTGGCGGTGGCCGCCGTAGCCTACGCGGCGGCGGGTGAGCGGCTGGATGGGGGCGGGCTATTGAGCTGGCTGAACCGGGGACAGCGGCTGCCCGCGTTGCGAAGTCAGGAACTACCGTTCCGCTATCCGGCGCACCTATGGCGGGGCGGAGTGGAGGGCGAGGTGGTGCTACGGGTCCACATCAGCGAGGCGGGTGCCGTGGACTCGGTGGAACTGGAGACGTCGAGCGGTCACGAGGAGCTGGACGCGATTGCCCTGCGGGGTGCGAGGGAGCTCGACTACCATCCTGCGCTAAGGGGTGAGCAGCCCGTTGCCGTCTGGGCGCTGTTGCCGGTGCGGTTCAGCGGGCGCTCGGTCACGGCCGGGGGGGGACCGTGAAGATCACAGTCTTGATGGGTGGGACGAGCGCCGAGCGCGATGTGTCACTGGCGACCGGTCGGGAGATCGGGCGTGCGCTGCGCGCGAAGGGATACGAGGTGATCTCGGTGGATGCAGCCGGTGGGCGACTGATCCCTGAGTCGAGCGGC
>JASFMO010000049.1:0-13685 GCA_050117535.1 Gemmatimonadales bacterium
TGGCTCGGACGGCGTGAACGAGCTGACCTATGTCATCCTGGACGTCGTCGAGGAGATGCGTCTGGTGCAGCCGAGCTCGTCGGTGCAGCTGAGCAAGAAGAACCCGGACCGCTTCCTGAAGCGCGCCGCCAAGATCATCCGCACCGGCTTCGGTCAACCTTCGATCTTCAACGCCGATCTGATCGTCCAGGAGTTGGTTCGGCAGGGCAAGAGTGTGGCCGACGCGCGGAACGGCGGCTCGAGCGGCTGCGTCGAAGTCGGCGCCTTCGGCAAGGAGAACTACAACCTGACCGGCTACTTCAACATGCCGAAGGTACTCGAGATCACGCTGAACAACGGCGTCGATCCGCGCAGCGGCAAGAAGATCGGGATCGAGACGGGCGATCCGACGCGCTTCGAGGGCTTCGAGCAACTGATGGCGGCGTACCGGCGCCAGCTACGGCACTTCATCGACATCAAGCATCGCGGCAACAACGTGATCGAGCGACTGTGGGCGACGCACATCCCGACGCCGTTCCTGTCGATCCTCATCGATGACTGTATCACGAAGGGTATCGACTACCACGACGGCGGCGCGCGCTACAACACGTCCTACATCCAGGGCGTCGGTTTGGGCACGCTGACCGACTGCGTTACCGCCATCCAGTATCACGTCTTCGACCAGAAGACGTTCGGCATGGCCGACCTGCTCGGGGCGTTGCGGGCCGACTTCGACGGTCACGAGAGGCTGCGCCAGTTGTTGCTGAACCGCACGCCGAAATACGGCAACGACGACGACTACGCCGACGACGTGATGAGGCAACTGTTCGAGGCTTACTTCGATGCCGTGGACGGCCGGGCCAACACCAGGGGCGGCCGCTACCACATCAACCTGCTGCCCACGACCTGCCACATCTACTTCGGTTCGGTGATCGGTGCGACCCCGGACGGCCGCAAGGCTTGGCAACCGCTGTCCGAGGGGATCTCACCGGTACAGGGCGCCGACCGGCATGGCCCCACCGCGGTGCTGCGCTCCGCCGCCAAGCTGGATCACGCGCGCACGGGCGGCACGCTGCTCAACCAAAAGCTGACGCCCGGGCTGATGGAGGGCGAGGAGGCCTTGGACAAGTTCGTCCATCTGGTGCGGTCCTATTTTCGACTGGACGGCCACCATGTCCAGTTCAACGTGGTGGATGCGGAGACGCTGCGGGCAGCGCAGCGCGAGCCCGAAAAGTACCGGGACCTGATCGTCCGGGTGGCCGGCTACAGCGACTACTTTTGCGATCTGGGCGAGGCCTTGCAGGACGAGATCATCGCCCGTACGGGGCACCAGGCCTTCTAGTATCCAGCCGGTAGGCGAGGAGGACTGGGAGTCGCTGGAATGATTGTCCTCGACACCCACGTCTGGGTCTGGTAGGTCGCGACCTCGGAGGCGCTGCCCTTCCTGCACTTCGTGCCCGTCGGCAACGTATCGCCCTACGGGCAACCCGACTTCTCGACTACCCGCACAAAGACCCGGCCAACCGGATCATCGTCTCGACGGCGCAGCTTTTGGGCGCCAAGCTCGTCACGCGCGACGAGCGGCTCCTGCAATATCGTCACGTCGAGACCATCGGGTGAGCGAATCAGCCTCCGCGGTTGCTGGGGCCCGCTGGACGCCGGAAGTGTTGGGCCTCCCTACTTCATCCGAGTGAACCGCGCGACCCAGCCGCCGCCCGAAGCCAGCCGGGCGAGAAGTCTTGCTCCGGCCTCCACCTTGCGTTCGCTGCGCCGGTAATCGCCCGGGGCGCGTTCGGCATTGGCGCCGTCCTCGAAGATCTCCGCTTTCCAGACGCCGTCGCCCAAGAACGTGAGGTCGAGGTCGAGCTCGCGGGGCGTCCAGTCGGTCATCGCGCCGGCGTACCAGACGTCGTCGCGCCGCCGCGCCACGGCGACCCAGTCACCTACCTGCGCTGAGAGCGCGCGTGTCTCATCCCATACCGTCGGGACCGCCGCGATGAAGTCCAGACACTCGCGCTCGCGGAGGTAGTTCGATGGCGAGTCGGCGAGCATCTGCAGCGGGCTCTCATAGACGACGTACATGGCTAGCTGGTGGACCCGGGTGCCCAGGCTCATCGGTCGGTCGAAGACCGGGTGAAACTGGCTCTCCTGTGCGTTGAGCATCGCGCCGGGCGTGTAGTCCATCGGGCCGGCCAGCATGCGGAGGAAGGGCAGGGTGACGTCGTGTTCCGGGGTTGGGTAGGGGCTCCACTTCACCCACTCGAGTCCGCGAACGCCCTCGCGCGTCAGCACGTTCGGGTAGGCGCGACGCAGTCCCGTCGGCTTGTAGGCGCCGTGGAAGTCGACCAGTAGACGCCGTTGTGCGGCGCCTTCGGCCACCTTCCAGTAGTAGTTCACCATCGGCTGGTCGTCCCGTTGCATGAAGTCGACCTTGATGCCGGCAACGCCCCAGTCGGCGAAGCGGTCCATCGCCTTTTCGAAGCGGTCGTCCAGCGTCTTCCATACCACCCAAAGGATGAGCCCGACACCGCGCTGGCGTGCGTGGCCGAACAAGTCCGGCAGATCGATCTCGGAGTTCAGCGTCCACAGGTTGGCGGGGTCGGACCAACCTTCATCGAGGATCACGTACTCGATTCCGTTATCGGCGGCGAAGTCGATGAAGTACCGATACGTCTCGGTATTCAGCCCCGCGCGGAACTCGACGCCATAAAGATTCAGCGCGTTCCACCAGTCCCACGCCACTTTGCCGGGGCGGATCCAACTGGGATCCTCGATTCGCAGCGGTGGCGCCAACCGGTAGACCAGCGTGCTTTCGATCAGGTCGCCGTCATCCGCGGCGATGGCCAGGGCGCGCCAGGGGAACGTCCGCGGACCGCTCGTGCGCGCGATGTAGCCGGCGCGCTGCGTGACCTGCACGGTGCGGTCGCGCACCTGCTCTTCCTCCAACGGATAGGCGGGAAACAGCCCCGTCAGCGCAGGACCGGCCGTGCCCCTCACCCAAAGACCGGGATAGTCGCGCAGATCGGCTTCTGTGACGGCCATCAGCGGGCCGCCCGGCCAGGCCACCAGAGCCGGCAGGCTGGCCAGGGTGTCGCGGGGCACCGCGCGCAGCGGCATCTGCCAGTAGAGCCGCTCGGAATGCGTCAGGAAGCTCTCTTCCGTGTGTAACCAGACGGAGGGATTTCCAGCGATCCTGACCTCGTATTCTTCCCCGACGATGGTGAGCGGGGCCGAGCGGCCCGTGCGGAATCGGTAGGCGACACCGTCGTCATACGCCCGCACGTCGAGCCCCCAGTCGTCGGCAAAGTCGAGCGACAGCTCGCCGTAGTGGTCGCGAATCTTGGAGTACTTCTCCGGCACGACGGGAACGATCGTTTCGTCCACGCGGCGGCGCTGCACGTCGCGGACCTCAGCGGACGGTCCGATGCGCGTACTATCTCCCAGGATCATCGAGATGCGCGAGGGCGCGACTAGAGTGCGACCGCGCCGCGTCACTGAGTAGGTCAGCTGGTCGCCGACGACGATCTCGACGCCCACGTCGCCGTTGGGGGAGGTGAGCCGGTAACGCTCACCTCCTTGGCGCGTCGGCTCACCGCTGCCGAGCGCGGCAACCAGCAGAGCGGTCAACCACACGACAGGCTTCTTCACGGGATAATGTCAGCCGGGAATCTCGAATACGCGCCCGACGCCGGACGCGATGAAATCGTCCCCGTACTCGTCGCGGAACATCGCGATCGCCGCGTCGCCGGTACAGTGCGAGGGCGCCGCTTTCTCGACGCCCAGTCGGCGGAAATCGGCGATGATCGCGCCGACCTGTTCGACCGGCGTTCTGACGAGGTGAAATCCCCCGGTCACCAGGTGAACGTCTGGGTCGGCGAGCCGCTTCGCCTCCGTCACGATCTCGACGATCCCGGGGTGGGCGCACCCGGTGATGACGACTAATCCGCGGCCGCTCTCGATGACCAGGGCTTGCTCGTTCACCGGCCCGGCCAGCTCGCCCGTCGTGAAGATGCCTTCGACGATCGATTGTCCCGGCTCGACCTCGATCACGTCGACGGTCTCGGCCACCTGTCGCTTGAATTCCGCCGGGAAGGAGGGGAGCACGTAGACCGGCGGTCGGACGCCGGTGGCCAGTAGCGAGTCCAAACCGAGCGTGTGGTCGCCGTGCGCGTGCGAGAGGACGACCGCCTCAATCTTGGCCGGGTCGATATTCAAGGCCCTCAGGTTGCCCATCAGCGTGGGCCCATCGGCGCCGGTATCGAACAGCACGGTGTGGTCACCGAACTCGACAACCGCCGCGTAACCCCAGCCGGTCCCCAGCTCGGGTTCGACGCTGTAGTTGTCGTAGACGACGGAGATTCGCAAAGCGTTCATCTGTTCGCTGACGTGGGCGCGGGCGACGAAGTTGGCCGTGAGGACGGCGACCAGCGTGAGCAGGATCACGGTGCCGGCCGTGGCGCGGCCATGCCGGGATAGCAGCTCGACGATCTGTGTCATGGCGATATGGCCTCGGTCCGCGGTGTGGGGTGTGATGTCGTATCGAGCTTGGCGCGCGAGTGAAGGTCGGGGCTTGAACCCATTATGGCCTGTGACGGGCGGCCGGGCAATGCGTTAGTCCTCCCCTCGTTGCTCGTCCCCGCCGCCCGCCGCATCTTGAAGCTCGACCTGAAACCTCGTGAGGCCCCGCGTGGAAAGGTGATCGCTCATGCATTTCTCCGCTAGCTCCTCACCCTCCGTCGCCAGTCGTGTTACCGTTGCTGTGAGAGACGGGTGTGCGGGCGCGCTGCGCCAGGCCTGCGCCACCGCCGTTCTCGCTCTGCTGGGGTCTGTGATCGTGCTGCCGGCCACGGCCCAAGAGGCGCCGCGCCCGATGACGATCGTCGATCTGATCAACCTGCCGTCGATTCGCGGACCGCGGCTCTCGCCGGACGGCAAGCAGCTGCTGTATGTGAGAGGCGACGTCGACTGGGAGGAAAACCGGACGATCGGCCACATCTGGCGGTTCGATATCGAGAGCGGCGAGGCGATGCAGCTGACCTACGGCGAGCGGGCGGAGAGCGGTCCGCTCTGGTCGCCGGACGGCACTCACATCGCTTTCGTCACGCGACGCGGCGAAGACGAGCACAACCAGATCTATCTGATGCGCACGGCCGGCGGCGAGGCCTGGCGGCTTACCGAGCATGCCACGGGCGTGGGCGGCCTGGAGTGGTCGCCGGACGGCGGGCACATCTACTTCCTGGCCAGCGACGAGAAATCGGAGGAAGATAGGAAGAGAGAAGATAAGAAGGACGATGTCTACGCCTTCGACGAGAACTATCAGCAGCGACACTTGTGGCGCGTCGCGTTGGAGTCGGGGGAAGAGGAGCGGATCACGGAGGGAGACTACTCGATCGCCAGTTATCTGCCGTCTCGGGACGGCAGCGCGATCGCGCTCACGCGCGCACCGACCCCATTGTACGACGATTGGGACGAGTCGGAGATATACGTGATGAGCGCCGGTGGTGACGACCCCGTCCGCATCACCGACAACCGGGTGCCCGAGGGCAGCGTCGGACTCTCGCCGGACGGGCGTCAGGTCCTGTTCGTCAGTTCCTCGAACGCGGACTTCGAGTTCTACTACAACGACAACCTGTTTGTGGCGCCTTCGGCGGGCGGTCCCGCGCGCCTGCTGATGCCGGACTTCGACCACGAGGTGTTCGGCGCGACGTGGTCAGCCGACGGCCGCTTCATCTACTTCCTGGCCAACACCGGCGTGCGTCAGGACCTCTTCCGCGTTGAAGTGGAGTCGGAACGTTTCGAGCGGCTCACCGAAGGTGACCACAGTGTGGTGGGGTGGTCGTACTACCCGGAGCTACAACGACACGTCTTCCAGATTTCGGAACGGACCAACGCCGGCGACGTGTGGATGCTCGAGGAGCGGCGCGGCGCGCGACCCGTGCAGGTTACGCACTTCTTCGACGACCTGGAGGAGACGTATCGGCTGCCCCGGCAGGAGGCCGTCCAGTGGAGCGGGGCCGACGGCGTGACCGTCGAGGGTCTGCTCTTCTACCCGCTGGACTACGAGGAAGGGCGGCGCTATCCGCTGATCGTGCAGACCCACGGCGGCCCGGCCTCGTCCGATCGGTTCGGCTTTGGATCGTCCTGGGACTACGTGCAGGTGTTGACGTCGATGGGCTACATGGTGCTGCAGCCCAACTACCGCGGCAGCACCGGCTACGGCGACGACTTCCTGCGTGACATGGTAGGCCACTACTTCCAGAACGCGCACCTCGATGTGATGGCGGGCGTCGACTATCTGATCGAGCGGGGCCTGGTGGACGGCGACCGCATGGGCAAGATGGGCTGGAGCGCCGGCGGCCACATGACCAACAAGATCATCACGTTCACCGATCGCTTCAAAGCCGCCTGCTCGGGCGCCGGCGCCGCCAACTGGATCTCGATGTACGGGCAGAGCGACGTGCGCGTCTATCGGACGCCGTGGTTCGGCGGCACGCCGTGGGAAGAGAACGCGCCCATCGATGTCTACTGGGAGAATTCGCCGCTGAGCGATGTCGCGCAGGTCACGACACCGACGCTCTTCCTTGTCGGCCAAAACGATGTGCGGGTGCCGATGCCGCAGTCGGTGGAGATGCATCGCGCGCTCAAGGCGAACGGCGTGCCCACGCACCTCTATGTCGCCCCCCGGGAACCCCACGGTTGGGGCGAGCTACGGCACCGGCTGTTCAAGGCGAACGTCGAGCTCGACTGGTTCGAGCGTTGGATCATGGAGCGCGACTACGAGTGGGAGAAGGCGCCCGGTGAAGAGGAAGCGAACGAAGAAGAGACGGGGTGACTCTGGGCCGACCAGGGTCCAGTCGGCTTTCGCCCTCTTGATCGCGGGTTCGATCCTGGCCGCGACTGCACCGGCGCCGGTCGACGGTCAGGAGGCGGAGCCGGGGCCGCGCATCGCCATCACCATCGACGACCTGCCGTGGAACGGCCCGTCACCGGCGGAGGGGCGTGAGACGGCGACGGGACGCCTGCTCGAGGCTCTGACCGCCCGCGGCGTCGTCGCCACCGGGTTCGTGCGCTGCGCCGGCATCGCGCCGGACGCTTCGCTGCTACGCTTGTGGGTCGACTACGGGATGCCGCTCGGTAATCACAGCGAATCGCATCGCGATCTGAACTCGGCGCCGCTCGACGTCTGGCTGGAGGACGTGCGCACCTGCGACGCCCGTCTGCGCGATGTCATCGATGGGCCGGTCCGCCACTTCCGCTATCCGATGCTGCATCAGGGCCCGACGCCCGAGCGGCGCGAGGCGGCACTCGAAGTGTTACGCGAGCTGAACTACGAGATCGCCCACGTCTCGGTCGACAACTCGGATTTCATGCTCTCGCGGCCCTACGAGGCGGCGGTGGGCGCCGGAGACGCGGTCGAGGCCCGTCGGATCGGTCGTCTGCTGATCGATCACATCATCGCAGCGGTCCGTCACGCGCAGGCTGTGGCACGTCGGAAGGTGGGACGGGACGTCGATCACATTCTGCTTCTGCACGCCACGCTGCTGGTCAGCGATCAGATCGGTGCGCTGCTCGATGCACTCGCCGCTGAAGGCTTCCGCTTCGTCCCGCTGGAGGAGGCGCTGAAGGACCCTGTCTATCGAGCCCCGGACGGCTACACCGGCCGAAGCGGCCTGTCCTGGCTCTACCGGATGGAACCGGCGTCACCGGAGGACGCGAACTGGGACGACGCGGAGGCGGCGCGGATCCGCAAGGCTCTGCACCAGTGATCGAACCTCGAAGGCTCCAGGGCGGTCACGGGGCGCCGTTCGAACGCGGGTCGACGGTGACGCTGCCCGTCATTCGTAGCGCAACGTTTCCATAGGATCGACACGAAGCGCGCGGGCCGTGGGAGCGGCGGATGCCGCGATCGCCGTCAGCGAGAGCGCCGCGCCGATCGCTACGTAGACCGTCCAATCCCAGGGATTGGCATCGAAGAGCAACTCTCGGATGGCGGGCGAGAGCAGGGCGGCGAGGCCGATGCCGAGGCTGAGGCCGAGGAGCAGCTGGACAGTGCAGCTTCTCACTGACAGCCATAGGATGTTGCCCGGTTCGGCGCCCAGTGCGATCCGGATGCCGATCTCCTTCCTGCGGCGGCGGACGGCGAAGGCCAACACGCCATACAGGCCCAATCCCGCCAGGAAGAGCGCGGCGGCGCCGAAGCTGACGAACAGGGTCGCGAAGGTCTGCTCGGCCACTGTCTCGCGCCGAATCTCTGCGGCCAGCGTGTTCACCCGAGCAATGGGAAGATCGGAGTCGACGGCCGCGACCCCGGCCCGTGCCGCCGGCGTGAGCGCGAGGGGATCGCCGTGAGCTCGCAGGAGGATGAACATCGAGCGCATCGGTCGCTGGGCGGCCGGGATGTACAGGCCGTCGGCGCCGCTCTCCAGGCGGGCGTTCATCGCCAGGTCCGGGGCCACGCCCACGATCGTTCGCCAGGGTCGCTCGCTGTCGAGCTCGCCGATGCGCACGCGGCGGCCGAGCGGGCTCTCGCCAGGGAAGAACCGGTCCGCGTATCTCCGGTTGACGATGGTGACCGGCTCTCCCTCGGCGTCGTCGCCGGAATCGAAGCGGCGCCCCTCGATCAGATCGACGTCCAGGACGTCGAAGAAGGCGTTGCTGATCGAAGCGACGCGAGTTCTCGGGATGTCTTGATCGCGGGTATACGCTTCGGCCTCGAGCTGGCATGGCTGCAGCCACGCCCTGTGACCGGGAAGGCTGGAGACGATGGCAGCCTCCCGGACGCCGGGTTGCTCCGCGAGCCGAGCCACCAGGTCGTCATATAAGCGGGCCAGGTCACCGCGCTCGGGATAGTCAGTCGAACGCGGCCGCACGCCCGCGGTGAATACGTCCTGCGTCGCGAACCGCAGGTCGGATTCCGTATTCTTCACGGCCCCTTTGACCATGAGGCCGGCAACGGTGAGGAGTCCATACGAGAGAGCGACTTCCGCCACGACCAGCGCGCGACTCGTGCGACCCAGGCGCAGGCTCGAAGCACTGCGGCTGGCGTCCTTGAGCACCTCGTTCACGTTGGCCCCTGTGGCCTTGAGCGCCGGCCCTGTGCCGGCAACCACGGCGGCAGCGGCCACGAGGGCGAAGGTGAACAGGATGACGGTCGGATCGAGGCGCACCTCCATCCAGAAGAAGGGGATCTCGGCGGATAGAGCTCGGTTGAAGAACAGGACGCCGAGCTGGGTGAGCACGATGCCCAGAACCCCGCCGACGAAAGCGATGACGAGCGACTCGACCAGCATCTGGCCCACCACCGTTCGGCGCTTCGCCCCCAACGCCGTGCGAACCGCCATCTCCTGACTCCTGCCGGCCGCACGCGCGAGAAGCAGGTTCGCCACATTGGCGCAGGCGACGAGCAGAACGAGGGCCGCAATCGCGACCAGCGCCATCATCAGCCTGGCGTCCCCTTTCTCGACGATATGTTCCTTGTACGGGATCACCCGGACCCGTTGCTGAGGATAGGCGTCGGGATAGGCCAGCTCGAGTTGCTGAAACAGCGAGGCGTACTCGGCGTTGGCCTCGTCGAGCGTGACGCCATCGTGCAGACGGCCGAAGGCGTGGATCGAGCGACCGGCCCCGCGCTGGACGGACGAAGGGTCGAGGGCGAGCGGCGTCCAGATGTCTTGCATGTAGGGGAAGCGGAAGCCCTCGGGCATGATGCCGACGACCGTGGTGGGCGTGCCGTTGACGCGGATCGTGCGGCCGATGATCTCGGGGTCTCCGGCGTAGCGCGCGATCCAGAGGCCGTGACCAATTATGGCGACCGGCTCGGCGCCGGGCCGTTCCTCGTCCTCCCGAAATCCTCTGCCAATGAAAGGATGAACCCGAAGCAGGTCGAAGGCGTTCGCTGTGACTCTGGCACCCTGTATCCGCTCTGGCCTTTCCTTGGTACCGCTGACGTCCATCTCCAGATCAATGAAGCCTCCCAGCGCTTCGAGCGTGGACGTCTGCCGACGCCAATCGGTGATCTCGTGTAGCGTGAGCTGCAGATTTCGCCGCGCCACGGCGGGCTCATATCGCGTGACATAGATCAGGCGATCGGCGCGTTCGAAAGGGATGTCACGGAGCAGACCGTGACTGATGCTGAACATCGTGGCGGTGCATCCGATGCCGAGCGCGAACGCGATGGCGGCGAACGATGTCAGGCCAGGCTGTCGGGCGAAGACTCGAAGGCTGTAGCGGAGATCTCTCCAGAGATGATGCATCACGATCTACCCGTCGGCGGGACGGCGGAGCCAAACGCACGCATCCGTACGACACGGCCGGCAAGCGGTTTCAGAAAACATCGATGGGAACTCTTGCTGTGTAGTCAGAAAAAGGGCCGCCGGGCCGGCAGGAACCGGCCGCAGCGGCCAAAGGGCGGCAGGCCTAGCCGAGGCGGATTTCGGCTAGGAGACGCTGATATAACTATCGGGACCCGTGCAGTCGTCTTCCTCCTGCTCGAGTTCCCGGAGCAAACAGTTGACCGTGTGCTGGACGAGTTCCTCGATCGACGTGCCGCGCCGCTTTGCCTCGGCTTCGTAAGCTTTGTAGTGCTCGTCCGTCAACTCAGCCCAAACGCGGACCTTGTGCATGATCGAAACCCCCAAACGATGTGTCAGTCTTCGGGTTCCTGAATATTGAATATCGAACAAGGCATGTCCAATAATGAAGAGCTATCCATCCTTCCTTCGACATTCCTTGTTCTACGTTCGATATTCGATATTCAAAGCCCGCCTCTACGCCGGCACTCCTTTATGCCCGTAGCACAGGATGCCGCTCTTGCCTTCCTTGCGGATCAGCCGGAACTCCAGCGCCACCTCCATGTCGGGCTGCACCGAGGACGGATCGCAGTCCACCACCTGCGTCATGAAGCGGGCGCCTTCCGGCGTCTCGACGATCGCCATGGCGTAGGGCGCCTCCATCAAGAAGTCGTCGGGCGGCACATGGATCACCGTCGACGTTACGACCTTACCTTTGCGCGACAGGTTGACCTTCTCGAACTGGGCGCCGCGACAGGCCGGGCAGATCCTGCGCGCCGGAAACACCACCTTGCCGCAGCCCTGGCACTTACCGGCCTCGAGCCGATAGCGGTTGGGGATCTCTCTGGCGTATCTCGGACTCGGCATGGTCACACCCCCTGAAAGATATGGACCACGGAACTGGCTCCGGATCCACCCATGTTCTGGGCCAGGCCGATGCGCGCGTTCTCGACCTGACGCTCACCCGCTTCGCCGCGTAGCTGCTGGAAGATCTCGATCGCCTGCGCGATGCCGGTGGCGCCCACCGGATGGCCCTTCGACTTGAGGCCGCCGCTCGTGTTGACGGGAATGTCGCCGCCGGTCGCGGTGAGGCCGTCCTTAGCCGCCGGGCCGCCCTTGCCCTTCTCGACGAAGCCCAACGCTTCGATGCAACAGATCTCGGCGATCGAGAAGCAGTCGTGAACCTCGGCCAGGTCGATGTCCTGGGGTCCTAGCCCGGCCATCTTGTAGGCGCGCTCCGCCGACTTCTGCACCGAATCGAGGAAGGCCGGATCCTCGCGGTCAGCCAGCGCGAGCGTCCCGGTGGCCAGACCGCTGGCGATGATCTTCACCGGCCGGTCGGTGAACTGCTTGGCCATGTCGAGCGGGCAGAGAAGGACGGCGGCGGCTCCGTCGCTCACCGGCGAGCAGTGCAGCAGTCGGAGCGGCTCGGCGACCAACGACGAGGACATCACTTGCTCGAGGGTGAACTCGGCGGGAAACTGGGCCTTGGGGTTCTTCGATCCGTGGCGGTGGTTCTTCACCGATACCCACGACATGTCCTCTTCCGTGGTCCCGTAACGATGCATATGGGCGCGGGCGATCATGGCGTAGAGACCCGGGAAGGTGACGCCGTGATAGACCTCGAGCTCCTGATCCGCCGCCGTCGCGAGCACATTGGTGACGTCGGCACCGTCGTTCATCTTCTCGATCCCGGCCGCCAGACAAAGATCGCTGGTCCCGAGCGCCACATCCATGAACGCCTGTCGCAAGGCGACGCCGCCCGACGCACACGCCGATTCGATGTGTGTCGCCGCGACGCCGGTCATACCGAGATGATCGGCCATCAACGGGCCCAGGTGCTCCTGCCCCACGAATTGGCCGCCCGACATGCATCCCACATACATCGAGTCGAGTCGGTCCGCGCCCGCACCGTTCAGGGCTTCGGTCGCGGCTTCTACGAACAAGTCGCGCAGGCTCGATCCCCACAGCTCGCCGAAGCGGGTCATGCCAGCAGCAACAACTGCCACCTCCCTCATACAGGGCTCCTTCCTGGGGTTAAGCACGCTTTGAATATCAAACAGAGAATATCGAAGAAGGAATGTCGAAGTGGTTCATTTCAACATTCGTTGATCGATGTTCTGCAGTTCGATATTCAAAGCCATCAGATCAAGACGATCAATCGTTTACTATGATTTTTTCTCGAAACTTCGCGTATTCGCCGTACGTCACGTAGCGACGCGGTCCGTCCAACATCGAGCGGACGGTGGGAGCCAACCCCTGCACCTCGGGCAACCGCTCCGTCGCCTTCAGCACGAACGAGTCGCTGCCCGCGCCCGAGCCGAACGACGTGATCAAGATCAGGTCGCCCGGCTTCGCCACGTCGAGAATCGCCGCCAACCCCGTGGGCGACGAGCCGGAATACGTGTTGCCCATCGTGGGCACCACCCAGCCGGTTTCGATTTGCTCTTTCTTGAACCCGAGTTGCTTGCCCGCCGACAGCGGGAACTTGCCGTTGGGCATGTGGAAGACGGCGTAGGCGAAGTCCTCCGCCTTCAGGCCCGTCTTGGCGAGTATCCCGCGACTGGCTGCCAGCACGTGCTTGAAGTACGCCGGTTCGCCGGTGAATCGGCCCCCATGGCGCGGGTAGAATTCGCCTTCGCGCCGCCAGAAGTCGGGCGTGTCGCTGGTGTAGCTGTAAGTCTCGACGACCTCGGCCACCAGCTTGTCTTTGCCGAAGATGTACGCGGCGCCGCCGGCCGAGGCCGAGAACTCGAGCGCGTCATCGGGCGCGCCCTGCGACGTGTCGGCGCCGATCCCCATGGCGTACTCGACGCGGCCCGCCTCGACCAGGCCGAGGGCGACGAACATCGCCTCCGTGCCCGCCTTGCAGGCGAACTCGAAATCGGCGATGTGCACCTCGGGGCCGATTCCCATCGCCTCCGCCGCCACCGTTCCGCTGGGCTTCACCGCGTAGGGGTGGGACTCGGATCCGATGTAGAGCGCTCCAATCTTCTGCGGATCGATGCCGGCGCGGTCGATCGCCGCCCGCCCGGCCGCCACGGAGATCGTGATCGTATCCTCGTCAAAACCGGGGACCGATTTCTCCTGCAGCAATAGCCCTCTCTGAATCGTCGCCGGATCCTTGCCCCACTGGCGTGCGATCTCTTCGGCCTTGATCCGCCGGCGGGGGATGAAGGCTCCGTACCCGGCTATACCTGCCATGCGCGCCTCCTCGTTGGCAGCTTGGAACAAAACGGGACAAGCAGTCTCTGTGCTGGGATATAACACACCTGTCGGTGGCCTGAAAGCATCGCCCGCGTCCCCTCGCACCGAGCGTGGTTCGATGGACGCGACCCGGCTGCCAGCCGCCGGCAGTGGTAATCAGGCCTACAATCGTGCAAGATCCAGGCCCGCCTTGCCATCGGCCTGGAAGCG